>JAOZVT010001048.1 GCA_025869455.1 Prosthecobacter sp. | reverse complement strand
CGGCAATTTGTCGCCACTCGCATGGGCATCCAGATCAGCGCCGATGATGGCCCAACTCAAGTCATTCTGCCTGTGCCTGATCGCAGTCGCGTGACGGGTGTCGCCATCGGCGGCAAGGAGATGAACACACTCTATGCCTTCTGCGGCAAGGCCATCTGGAAACGAAAAATCCAACACCATGCCATGGGAGCCTTCACTCCTTGGACCAAAGTCTCAGGAACGAAGCTGTAAAAATAGTCATGAAATCTTTCTCCCTCTTCCTGACCTCTCTCGGTCTGGCATCCACCTTAGTTGCTGAACCGACCATCAATTCCATTGGCATCAAGTTTGTTAGGATTGAACCAGGAACTTTCCTGATGGGACAAGATGGACCTGCGACTGATCACCAATTGCAACGGCACCCCGAAAAGTTTGACGATGCGGATGCAGATGAAAAACCTGTCCACAAAGTCACCCTCAGTCACGCTTTTGAGATGGGTGAAACTGAAGTCACTTTAGCCCAGTACCGTCAATTCAGACCCGACCACTTAGCAAGTCAAGGTGCTGACCAAGATGCCGTCACGAAAGTCAGTTGGAATGACGCTGTGCAGTTTTGCCAATGGCTCTCCACCAAGGAAAAGAAACCTTACCGTCTTCCCACGGAAGCCGAATGGGAATACGCCTGCCGGGCTGGCAGCACCACCCTATTTCATACAGGTGATTCTCTGCCTCCTGGTTTTCAAAAATGGGGATCCGATGTGACCTTCAGAGATCGTTATTTCACGAAGGGAGACCTGCCGCCTGAGTATCGCATCAAGGTTTCTAGATCGGATTTTTTGCGGGTTGGCCAAACCGTCGCCAATGCCTGGGGGCTCAAGGACATGCATGGCAACGTGGCTGAATGGTGCGCTGACTGGTACGGCCCCTATGAAGCCGCCGAACAAACGGATGCGATTGGACCTAGCGATGGCGACTTCCGCGTCTATCGGGGTGGCTACCATTCCATTTTCACCCGCATGCTGCGCTCAGCCAATCGTGGTGCCTGGTTGCCAGATTCCAGCAGTGATAAGATCGGCTTTCGCATCGTCTTGGGAGAGGCTCCTCATGGGACACATAGCTCACCTGCCCCGACGCCATTGAATGCACAGAATGTCTCTCAAAGCTTAGCCAAGATCCAGACAACTTCTGAGGATGTGCCCGTCTTTATGGGACCGAAGCCGTATGTCAAAATCCATGAAAAATCCTATGGCCCTTTGTTTTTCAGACACAATCACAGCCCATCCGTCACCGAATGTCCCAATGGCGATCTCCTGGCAGTCTGGTACTCCTGCGCCAATGAAGATGGTGCTGAATTGAGCAACGTCGCCAGCCGACTCCGGCGTGGACAAAACGAGTGGGAACCAGCCTCCGTTTTTTGGGATGGTGTGGATATCAATGACCATGCTCCGAAGGTCTGGTGGGATGGAGAAAAGACGCTCTATCACTTCGCCCGAGGGCTGCGCGAGAACATCATGCGCACCTCCACGGACAATGGAGCCACATGGTCCAAAGCTCGTTCGATCCAACCTCCTGGCGAGTTTGGCAATCAGCTTCTCAGGCTCAAAGATGGCACCTTCGTGCTCGGCCATGATGTCCGCCAAGTCAGTTTGGTGACTAGCCATGACTCTGGCCTAACTTGGAACTACAATGATGTGAAGCAGCGTATCAGTGATTTTAGGCCCGGTGGGAAGGGCTTCCGATATCCTGGCATTCACGCCCCCATGGTGCAGTTAGCTGATGGTCGCATCCTGGCCATGAGTCGCAATGACCCACCAGAAGACCAAGAGAAGTTTCAATTTAAAACCCCCATGAGTTTCACCGCCGATCTTGGCAAAACTTGGACTTATGAAGCCTCTCCCTTTCCAGCGATCAGCAGTGTACAACGTCAGGCTATGATTCGCCTGCAAGATGGCTCCATCTTATTTTTCAGCTTCACTGATCAATGGCGTGATTCAAAAAACAGCAAGGGTATGAGATTCAAGCAGGCTCATGGCGAATTCGTGGGCTACGGCCTCTTTGCGGCACTCTCATGGGATGAAGGTAAAACTTGGCCTGTCCGCCGTTTGATCACTCCCGGGGGAGCCGAACAAAAAGTGAATACCATAGACCGGGTCATGTTTACCCTCAGTGACACCATGGCTGAACCCTGCGGTTATTTGGCGGCGACGCAGACTCGGGATGGCAACATCCAACTCATCACCAGCAAGAATCATTACGTCTTCAATGCAGCTTGGCTGAAGACCTTGCCCACTATTCAAGTCAGCAAATAAAACTGCCCCCCGAATTCACACATGAGGCATCACGTCGGCACCCTGCTCATCTTCACTCTCTTTGGTTGGGCCACCTTGCAGGCACAGGTTCGGCCCTTGGCGCAGGACTATGTAACTATTTGGAAATCTCCTGACCCTAAACATGTCTATGGTTATACTCCGGGCATTTGCCGTTTGCCATCGGGCCGTCTGGTGATCACTCATGAGGTCTCATCTGGAGGTAAAGTCGTCGCGCCCAATCAAAAAGCCATCAGTGAAGCGCGCATCCTGACCAGTGATGATGGCGGCAAGACTTGGACCCACCGGGCCAATTTTGACATGAGCTTTGCCCGCCCCTTTGTCGCTGGCAAATCTCTGTACATTCTTGGGCGGAGCAAACAGGTGGCCATCATCCGGTCAGACGATGAAGGCGTTACGTGGAGTGAGCGGAAGTTTTTAAACGATCAAGGCATCTGGCACCAATCTGCCTGCAATGTTCATTTTGCTAATGGGTGTGTCTATTTGGTCATGGAGAAACATGCGCCTAAGCGCGGCATCCAGGGCTGGCAGGTGGGAGACTTGGCACCTGTGCTCATGCGTGCCAATGTGGATTCCGACCTGACTGACAAGAACAACTGGACCTTTGCCAGTGAGCTGGTGTTTGAAGACATCTGGGATGCCAAAAAAAGCGACTATTTCGGTGTGCCCTTTTATCCGGCAGATCGGAACAAACCTACCTACTTAGTTCCACCCAAGGGGCGTGGTGTGTCTGTGCTGGGTTGGCTAGAAACGAATGTCGTTCAGTTTACGGATCCTAACCACCTCTGGTATGATCCCCAGGGAAAAACTTTCCACCTCTGGATGCGGGCAAATACGGGGCTAACAAATTATGCCGCCATTGCTCAGGTAAAAGAAAATAACGATGGCAGCATGACCACGTCCTTGGTTAAAGCGCCCTCTGGCAAGACCATGCTCTATGTCCCATGTCCCGGCGGTCAGATGCGTTTCCATATACTCTGGGATGAGCAGACCAAGCTTTATTGGCTGCTAAGCACACAGAGCACCGATTCCATGATCAGGGCAGACCGCATGCCACCAGCGCGCTGGGGCACACCCGACAATGAACGGCAACGCTTGGTCCTCCACTTTTCCAAAAACATGGTGGACTGGTGCTTTGCGGGTCTCGTTTGCTACGGATCGAGCCCCAAGGAATCTCGGCACTATGCGAGCATGTGTGTCGATGGAGATGATCTATGCATCCTCAGCCGTAGTGGTGACGAAAAATCCCACTCGGCTCATAATGGAGACCTGATCACCTTCCACAGGGTGATGAAGTTTCGAGATCTCGTTTATTGAGGCTTAGTTCCCACCGTTCCCTTCCACAAGACTACCCTGCTGAATGTAGGCAGGGTAGTCTTGCGGAGATGCATCAAGGAAGAGTACTGCCATCCACAAAGGTATTATTACCCTGGGTGAAACTATCCGTGCCTGTACCCAGATTCACCGTGACGTGTTTATAAAAGACATTCCCTGCATTGGCGACCACAGGATTACTCCCCAGAAGAACGGTATCGTTACCTGCTCCGGCAATGATTTTGACCGTTCCAAACCAGCGACTCAGGCTAGTAGTCGCCCCACTATTATCCACACCAATTTGATTATCACCTGCACCCGTATTGAGACTGAAATTTCCACGGACGATCATATCGTTTAACAGATTGAGCGAATTCCCAGCACCTTCTGTCACCGTAACATTTCCGTTAAAGACGCTTTGGTTAAACTGAAGCTGCATGGACTCACCAGCCTTATCAGCCGAGATAAAGGTAAAGTTTCCCTGGAGGACAGTGTCAGTGACATACAATTGACCCAGGCCAGTACTCTGGTTGGCTAAGAAATTACCATTAACTTTGAAATTGGTGGTGGATACCCCATCCGTATTCCCCAAACCGATGCCATCAAGCCCTGTGGTGCCAATGTAATTTACGGAGCCCACACTACCAGTTCCTGGACGGAGATAGAGAACATTGGAACCTGCGCTTCCACTAAAGGTCACTGCACGCTGGACGAAGAGCTCACCGTTATTGCTATCAAGGTTATCTCCATCAATGCCGCCAGCGTAGCTCAAGGCTCCACCTACACGCAAAGAAGCCCCCAAAAGATCCACGTCATTATTTCCGGATCCCAGTTTGAATGTCAAAGTTCCGAGCACGTTTGCCAGCGGAGTATTGATGTCAATGTTATCGGCTCCATTGAGACTGGTGATGCTAAGCGCCCCTCCAACAAAGAGAGAAGTCGTGGGGCTGAGATCGAGAAGGTTAGCGCCATCCCCCAGCAGTAATTTGGCAGCACCGTTGGTGTGGAAGGTATCACCAGAAACCTTAAAATCGTCCACACCTGTCGTCCCGACATAGCTGAGTGTACCGACATTTACAGAAGTGCCCGCACTAGCAAGAAAGGTATTAGCCCCGGAACCCAGATTCACACTGAACAGACCTGTAAGCTGAAGAGCATATCCTGGGTCCAAGTGAAAAGTATCGTCCCCGGTCAGCGCCTTCACGGTAAAGGTGCTGCCAAAGAGGCTGGAATTGTCATCCATGATTAAGGTGTTGTTACCCGCTTTCAGATCTACGGAGACAGCACCGCTGCTCTGCATCTGAGAATCAAAAGTCACAAGATCATTACCCGCACCGCCGATAACCTTCAACCCAGCACCAAAGTGCATGACATCGGTAGAACCATTACCGATATCGATGGAAGCATCACCAGCCAAAACGCTGATACTAACCGAACCTGCCGCAGCAAAGCCAGTTGAGCCTAAGCTCAAAGTTGGAGATGTCCCGATACCACCCGCAGCTTTAACGATGAGGGAGCCACCTGTCAGAGAAAAGCTGCTAGAGATGATATCGAAGTCGTCATCTCCAGTGCCCAAATCTACATTCAAGCCTTTGGTCAGGATTTGTGTGTTAGAACCGTCAAAGTCCACATTGTCATCGCCAGCTCCTGCCAAGATTTTAACCGGGGCCAGGATGGTACCGGATGAGCTAAAATCAAAAGCGTCATTGCCCCCTCCCATATTGATCTGGAAGGCTCCGCCGATAATCAAATTTTGACTGCTCGAAGTGCCAATGTCCAAGTTGTCATTTCCCTCGCCAGAATTGATATTGATGCCTTTGGGGAGGAGAAATCCTGAATCTGTATTGCTACCAGCAATGATGATGGAGTCGTTACCGTTTCCAAGAGTCGCTTTGATCCCTTGTTGAGCCTGGATACTGAAAGGGGCGGCCTGGACTACGCCATTGACCACAAAATTGGTTCCTGCCAAGGCATCCGTGATGTCCCACTGACCATTGAGGGGATCATCTGTAATATGAATGCCATTGTCGGCACCATCACCCGTAATGGTGAGTATCCCACCGGCAATGGTTAATACAACAGTTCCTGCTGGAGCTAATTTGGCTTCCAGAGATTCAATGACGTTTGAGGTCGGAAAAGTTTTCAGTTTCATCTTTGGTTAGGAGGGAAGGCCAAGTTCTCTGCTTTGAATGAACAACTGAACGAACTTGGCTAGATGTGAGTCTTTGCAAAAGGTTATACACTTTTTGCTGCTTGGGATTTCTCACTATCTTATTTTAGTTTCTGTTGTGTCATACAATCCCCCCTCACCGCCTGCATGACAGGGCAAAACGCACGTCTATTCTAGCTCATGGTCAAAGCCTCCCCTATTGTCATTTTGCTCTCCCTCATCCTTTTAGGAACAGGAGTAGGCGTCTTTGTTTCACAAAAGTCACCAACACCTACAAAAAAGGAAGCTATTGAAGAACCCGAAGATTTCCAGGCTCAGCTGAAACTGATGGAAGGACAGGTGGAGTACCTCCAAGGGCAAGTAGGTGCCCTGCAGGAAGAAAACGCACAACTCTTGCAAAAACTGGGCACACTGGGCATGAAAGGTATCCCGAAAATGGAACCCGCAGTCGCCAACGAGGATGAGGATATGACGCCTGACTATGTCGGCATGGGACTCGACATGATGAAATTTCGCCAAATCCAGGCGCTGCCCATCCCCACTGTGGGCGCAACCCAGGCCGAAGTAGAAAAAGCCATCCTCACCTGGATGCGGCAGCAGCAACCCAATGATGAAGCGCCACGCTTTGCCCTGGCCTTGACTGCTCTAGGTTGGATTGACAAACCTGTGGACCCACTGCCCCTCCGTGCAGCTCTATGGGCTCGTCAAATTGGCGGATGGTATGATCAGGAAAGCCGCACCCTACTTGTCACCGACGCGGAGCCCATTCCAGGCAAACCAGCGCCAGATCGGCCCTTAGCCATCGCCGTTGGTCAACTCCTCAGAGAATTTGGCAGCACCCTCTTCCCGGAAGAAAGAACCCGTTCACTGAGCACGGATGAGCGCCTGGCGCGCGAAGCGCTGCTAGCTGGTGATGCGGGCCTGACACGCTTTTTGTTCAGCCTGCAAAATCCAGCCGCCGCACCGACGAGTGATCTGCCCGCAGAAGACCCGGATCATCCCTTGAATGAAGTGCCGCTGCCCGTCTTTCTCAGAGAACTGGCCATGTTCCCTTTTCGGCCTGGGTTTGAATTTGCCCAAACGCTGCACAGCGCAGGCGGCTTTGCCCAACTTAACGCCGCCTACTCACGCCCACCTCTCGACTGCACGGAGATCATCGAAACGGAGCGCTATCTGGACAACCAAGCCCTGCCTGCCACCCACCTAGAGTTCCCCAGCATCACGGTTCATGGAGATGAGCCCTACTGGGATGATTCCCTGGGCCGTTTCGTCATCTTCACAGCCTTACGCACCTACAATAGCGATGAAGACGCGGGACAAGGAGCCCGAGGCTGGCAGTCAGATCGTTTGTTAGCCTACGCCGCGCCAGACCATCCGCGTGATCATGTGGCATGGCAGACCCAATGGCTCACGCCTGAAAATGCGGACGCCTTTTTCAAAGCCATGCGGAACTGGTTGCTCCAACGTTATGATGTGAAAGCCACCGTTGATTCTGCAGAAGAATTCAGCCTTCAGGATCAAGGAAGGCACATCCAACTGCTGCACAATCGCGGCAGACAGGGTGTGCTACTCCTGGATGCCGCTACAGCCGAGTTTGGGATGGCCTTGCGTTCGACACTGAATACGGTATCCAAGGACGCTCCATGATTGCCAAGCAAGTGCTTTACTCTGGCCGCGTCCAAGGCGTCGGTTTCCGCTATTCCACCAAACAAATTGCCTCCGGCTATGAGGTCACTGGCTCCGTAAAAAACCTGCCCGATGGCCGGGTCCAACTCCAGGCCATGTCTCATGATCCCGCTGAATTGGATGCATTTTTAGCGGCTATCGACGAAAGCAATCTGGGCTCTCTGATCAAAGAGCGTGAGGTTTCCGTCATTCCTGCTCTGGTGGGGCAGCGCGGGTTCAGCATCGTCAGGTGACTGGAGAGTCTGCCCTACTACACCGTGTCGCCCTACCCTCGTTCATTACACTTGCCCTAGGTGGGGGTTCTGATACATCATCCGACTGTTCGTGAAATTTCTTCTCCATTCCTTGCTTCTCATCGCTCTGAGCGCCTTAGCGGGCGCTGCTTGGGTGGCACATCGGTCCATGCCTTTGCCTCAGGTGGAGCCCGTGAAAGTGGGGGCACGGCAACGCGAGTTCGTGGATGACTTGAAACAAGCCGCGATCAAGCGCTCCGCCATTTTTGAAATCAGCGAGGCCGAGTTAAATCGCCACCTTGCCAAGGTGCTCACGGGAACCCTCCGCTCTCCGGCGGGCAAATGGATCACCTTTGACCGACTCGCCATTGAACTAGAACCCGAAATCGCTCACGCGACTTTAGCTTGGGACGTTCACGGACATACAACGACCGCCACCGTGGATCTCCAGATCAAACGCCTTGAAAAAACCTTTCGGGTCGAAGTTGTCGGTGGGCGTTATGGACACCTGGAAGTGCCACGTGGCATGCTGCGCCCCTTGACCCCAGCCTTTGAGAAATTGTCTTCCGTTCTCCAGGAGGAAATCCAAGCTCTGTTTCAGATGAATCAGATCCAGCTCGCTCAGGACAAGCTCGTGCTCGACCCCCGTTTCCCGTAACCTCTTTTTGCCCGCATGTCACGCGCCGCTGCATTCGTCTCTATTCTCGTCGCCTCGTGCCTTTGTGCGCAGGAGTCTCCACCTTCCATCGGCCTGCCACCGCCAGGGTTACCTGGAGCACCCGTTTCCGGCCTATCTGTTGCACCACCTTTGCCGGGCCAGTTGCAAACGGCTCCCAACTTTCCCCCAGCAATCCCTGGTGCCCCGGTCCTCCCCCCAGGAAATGGCATAGCCCCCACCGCACCACCTGCCCTGAACACAACCCCTGGCCTACCTGCTGCGAACAAGCCCAAAACAGGCTCCTCCACCAGCACCAGTGGCCAATTCATTGTCCACGGAGATGAGCTGACCCTACGCAGCGCACTTTCCAGCAAATGCGAGGACATTGCCTTGGAATTACGCAAGCTTCTTCATAGCAAGGAGTCCTGGGCACTGCCGATCATCGTCCTGCTAAACTCAGGTGAAAGTGCCCGCAAAGCGGACAAAGCCGTCTCCACCATCATCTCCCAACTCACTCAGGGAGGTTTTCACATTCAGGTGAATGTCAATTTACGCCAGGATCTCAATCCCAATGACCTGCGTAAAGAAATTATCCGCGCCCTCTTGGCAGAGCGCATCCTGCGCAACCAAAAGGAGATCACGGCCAAGCGATCGCTACTTCTGCCAGACTGGCTCTACCTGGGGATCATGGAGGCGCTGGACTACCGTCAACGTGCCCGTCCTAGCACCCTCTTTGCCGCCATTTTCAAGAGCGGCAAAATCTTTGGCATTGAAGAGATCATTGAAGCCTCCGCCTCTGACATTGACGATGCCCTTTCTAAAAGCATCTACCAGACCTCTTGCTGCGCCCTCGTCCTGGCTCTTTTAGACCAGCCAGATAGCGGCATGCGCATGGAGAAATTTCTCAATTCACTGGCTAACGACCCCCGAACAGAAAGGGAGTTACTCAATCAATGGTTCCCCAACTTTGCCTCCAGCGAAGCCAGCCTCAATAAATGGTGGGCTCTCCAACTTGCCACCCTCGCCAGCCCGAGCATGGCCGAACCCCTGAGTACACAGGACACCCTGACCGCCCTGGAGGACGCTATCACCTTCCGCTACCAAGCAAAACCCAGCGAGATCCCGCACAGCAGCCGCCCCGTCGTGGCCACGGTCAAGCCAAGCACCCCCAAACCGCGCCCGTCCCCTACCCCTGCCCCAGAACCTGAAGTCAAAGCTGCGCCCCCGAAAGAGACCGCCGTGGCTCCCACAGCAGCAGTGGAACCTGAAAAGCCCGGGATCATGAGTCGGCTGAATCCTTTCTCCAAACGCACCAGCAGTGATGATGAAATCGCTGCCGCCATTGAAGAAGCCTCACGGGCTGAATCCGAAAACGCCATGCCTAAAGAAGAAGGCCGTGCTTCTGAAGCCTCCTCGCCCGACAGCCCACCTGAAACAAGCCCTGCCGCGACGGCCCCTAATCGTCAACCCCTCTTCAATCGCTGGTTCGGAGATGAACCAAAACCTAAAGACGCTGTACCCGAAGAACCGAAGCCACAAACGGAGGATAAACCCGCCGAGAAGCCAACACCCCGTGCCCCTGAGCCCAAAGCGGAAAAGAAACCTGCCCCCAAAGCAGAGGAACCGGCACCCAAGCCCGCTGAAGAGCCAGAAGCCGAGAAAAAACCTTCGTCGCTCAATCCTCTGAAATGGTTCCGCAGCGGTAAAAAAGACAAGGAAGAAAAAACGCCGGAAGAGGCACCGCCAGCGGCCCCCCAGGACAAAAAAGCAGCCTTATCTCCTGCGCCTGACTCCATTGCCGCCCAATTGATGGCCAATCGCCCCATCTTCGCCTTCGTCTATCAGGAAATCGCCGTCGAAGAAGAGCCAGCAACCACGGAAAAAAAACGCTTCTTTGGCCTCTTTGGAAAAAAGAAGATCGAAGAAAAACCTGCCGAGTCTGAGCCCAAAGAGAAATCTGAGGACACTCCCAAAGAAGACAAAAAGCCAACTCCAAAACCGAAGGAAGCCGCCCCCGCTGAGGAACCCAAGGAAGAAGAATCAGCTCCTGCTGAGACAAACAAAACCAAACGACAGCCTCTGCGCCTTCACCTTTTTGGCGGCAGTCATTCAGAAGAAAAAAACGAGGAAAAGGCAGAAATGCCAGTGGAGGAACCTCCCACTCCAGAACCCAAGCCTGAGCCAGAAGTCGTCAGCAAGCCTAAACCACGGCCAGCACCACCTAAACCTCAGCCTCCTACAAACGAATCCCTTGTCGCTGCGGCCATACCCATTGAGGATTATGCCGCCATTTTAAACCGCAAAGATCTCAATCAGATCATGGTGCGAAATGTAAATGCTCTAGCTGCTCTGCAAAATCGTGGAGCCGTCCTCTTCCGCCCCATCGTTGCAGACTACATTTCCGCGATGGAAGACATCCTAAAAGGGCGCACGAAAGGCCTGGATGTGCGTCTGCGCAGCCTGCGCGAAAGAACTCAAAACGCCGTGGAAAAAAGTAATGCCATCCGGGATCTTTTGGATGTGCATGAGGCCAATCGTTCCCCGTCCATGTCTGGTATTTTTGAGGATTATCTCAAACTCCCCGAAACCATACAAAAGGAACTCCCAGAGCGTACAGACCCCATTTCAAAGTATCTGGATGCCTTGGATAAGGAGTTCTCTAAAAAGTAATTTAGCGAATCAAAAAGGTCAGGAATAACAAGGGTTGCTGGCTAGCAAACTAGACTGCGTGCTATTTACCTCTTCTAGTGAATCACTCTGGAGGCTGGCTCCTCAGTTTCTGAAAGTGCCACAATCTACACTCTAAAGTGCCAAGTGCCAGCGCAGTTGTGCCAAAAATGGCACTTTTGTCTTCTAATGGGGAGACCGCTAAATGCCTAGTTCAATTCGTAAATTACTGATCATCAACGCATTATCTTTTAAATAACCATGCTGGCACAGCACCTGCCATATAAGAAGCACCAAAACCTTCCAACCAACCTTTTCCCCACAACCAAATAACATGAGTAAAATCCTCGGCATTGACCTCGGCACCACGAATTCTTGCATGGCCGTCCTCGACGGCGGCAAAGCAACTGTGCTCGAAAACTCTGAAGGCGCACGCACCACGCCTTCCGTCGTCGCTTTCACCAAGAGCGGCGAACGCGTCGTCGGTCAGGCCGCTAAGCGCCAGGCCGTCACCAACCCCCGCAACACCGTTTTCTCCGTGAAGCGCCTCATGGGCCGCAAATTCGCCGAGTTGACTGACGCTGACAAGCGCATGCCTTACAAGATCGTGGCAGCCTCCAATGGCGACGCCCATGTGCAGGTCGAAGTCGGCGGTGAAACCAAAACTTATTCCCCCCAGGAAGTCAGCGCCATGATCCTGGCCAAGCTGAAAGCCGACGCCGAAGCCAAATTGGGCGAAAGCATCACGGAAGCCGTGATCACCGTCCCAGCTTACTTCAATGACAGCCAGCGTAACGCCACCAAGGCAGCTGGTGAAATCGCCGGCCTGAACGTCCGCCGTATCATCAATGAGCCGACCGCAGCCGCTCTGGCATACGGTCTGGACAGCAAGTCCGACGAAAAAGTGGCCGTGTATGACCTTGGCGGTGGTACCTTTGACATCAGCGTGCTGGAAATCGGCGACGGTGTCTTCGAAGTGCTGGCTACCGATGGCGACACCCACCTGGGTGGTGATGACTGGGACAACACCCTGATCTCTTGGATCGTCAGCGAATTCAAAACTGACAGCGGCATCGACCTCAGCGGTCAGCCAGACGCCCTCCAGCGCATCAAGGAAGAAGCTGAAAAGGCCAAGATCGCCCTCAGTTCCAGCCAAAGCTACGACCTGAATCTCCCCTTCATCACGGCGGACGCCACGGGGCCAAAGCACATCATGAAGACCCTCACCCGCGCCAAAATGGAGCAGCTCACAGACAGCCTGTTTGAGCGCACCATCAAGCCGGTGAAGGACTGCCTTGCTGCTGCCAAACTGGACGCCAGCAAGATTGACGAACTCGTGCTCGTGGGTGGTATGACCCGCATGCCGAAGGTCGTTGAGACCGCCAAGAAACTGGCAGGCAAAGACCCTCACCAAGGTGTGAACCCGGACGAAGTCGTCGCCATCGGCGCGGCCATCCAGGGCGGCGTGCTCAAAGGTGACGTCAAGGACGTGCTCCTTCTCGACGTGACCCCACTGACGCTCTCCATCGAGACCGCAGGCGGAGTCGCCACCCCGATGATCCCGCGTAACACGACGATCCCGAAAAAGCACAGCCAGGTGTTCTCCACCTACGCTGACAACCAGCCGGGCGTGGAAATCGTCATCCTTCAGGGTGAGCGCCCAATGTCCAAGGACAACAAAACGCTCGGCACCTTCAAGCTGGACGGCATCCCGCCGCTGCCACGTGGCCAACCCCAGATCGAAGTCACCTTCGACATCGACGCCAACGGCATCCTGCACGTTTCTGCCAAGGAAAAGACCACTGGCAAAGAACAGCGCATCTCCATCCAGGGCAGCTCCGGCCTCAGCCAGGACGAGATCGAAAAAGCCAAGCGCGATGCCGAAGAGCACGCTGAGGAAGACCTCAAGCGCAAGGAAGCTGTCGAAGTGAAGAACAAGGCCGAAGGCCTGACCTTCGAGATCGAGAAGACCATGAAAGAATGGGAAGGCAAAGTCCCAGCCGAACAGCTCTCCCCGATCACCGACAAAGTCACTGCCCTGAAATCTGCCATCGAAGCAGGCGACATCGACAAGATGAAAGCCCAGACCGAAGAACTGGAAAAACTCTTCGCTGCCGCTTATCAAGCTGCTGCCCAGGCTGGCGCTGCCGGAGCTCCTGGTGGTATGCCTGACATGGGTGGCATGGGCGACATGCCTGAGCCTCCAGCTGGAAACAGCGAAGCCAAGTCCCAGGACAAAGGCAAGGTCGTGGACGCCGATTTCGAAGTCGTGGACAAGGACAAGTAAGCTAAGGGCAAACGCCACACCGCCGAATCAAACGAGTCTTCCGTATGTCCCTATCCATACCACAGCATTCTCCCATCTCCGAAGCGCGCAAAGCGTCCCAGCGTGCGGTGGGAAGTGCTTGTGTCATGTCCCTCTCCCTCAGGGAGAGGTTAGGTGAGGGTGATGGTGCCGAAAGCTCATTCGAGATTGTGTCACCTAGCGACCAACCCCTGCCCCCTCTAACGAAGGGCGAGGGAGGTCGTCGCTCACGCCTCGTAAGTGTTGTGGGGCTTTCGATCCTGCTCGCTGCCTGTGGCAAAACTCCAGAAACGACGAAGGCCCCAACGCCTGCGCCCGCCCCAAAAGCGGAAATCATTTCCGCTGAGGCCATGGACGCCAATCTATTAGATGCCTTGGCAGAAGACCCAAAAAAGAAGGTCGCTGCTGAAAAGGATGCCCTGGCTGAAGAAGCGGAAGACATCATTTCCAAGTACCCCAACAAAACCGCGACTGAATTGCTGGGTGTTCCCGAAGTGAATGAGAGCCTCAAAGTGGCTCTGACCAAACTCGGCCAAGACAAAGGCCTGCAGAACAAAATCAACTCCACCGTGGAATTGGCCGCTCGAATGAAAGGTCTGGAAGGCACACCAGGATCTGTCCGTCTAGATATGGATATTTCCAAATACGATGACCCGCAGAAATCCCGGATGCTACAAGCCGTGCTTTCGGAAGATCCCAAGAAAATCGTCAACTTTCTTGTCGAAGAGATCGGCGAAGCCAGCCCTGAGCTGAGCTACGGCGGTGCCGAACGCGCCAGCAATGGCGTATCGATCAAAGAAAACACGCCTCCGGCGAAATAAAACCCGTCCGCCTCCGACTTCTCTCCCCGCTCAATTTCCCCAAAAGAATTTCCGCCCGGCTAGCCGCCACATGAAACCCTTATGTGACTGCAAGCCGGGCAGATGAACCAAACCAAACAGAACAACTAAACCGCTAGCAGAAAATAGACCAACTATGGCTACCGCAATCACCCCGCTCGGACGCCGCGTCCTCCTCAAGCGCTCTATCAGCGAAGAAAAAACCGCAGGTGGAATCTTCCTCCCTGACACCGCCAAGGAAAAACCCCAGGAAGCTGAAGTGCTCGCACTTGGCACTGGCAAAGACGACGAAGGCAAAGACGTGAGCACCCTCTTCACCGTGAAGGCTGGCGACAAGGTCCTGATCTCCAAATACGGCGGTACCGAAGTCAAAGTTAACGGTGAAGACCTTATCATCGTCAACGAAACCGACATCCTCGGCATCCTCGCTTAATTCAAAACCCAAACCCCTAACACCTCATTTAACCAGTTATGGCAAAACAACTACAATTCGACGAAGCAGCTCGTCACGCACTTCTGCGCGGCGTCACCAAACTCGCCCGCGCCGTCAAGGCAACTCTTGGCCCTGCAGGCCGCAACGTCATCCTCGAGAAGAAGTTCGGTAGCCCAACGATCACCAAGGACGGCGTCACCGTCGCCAAGGAAATCGAGCTTCCAGACGCTTACGAAAACATGGGCGCTCAGCTCATCAAGGAAGTCTCCTCCAAGACTTCTGACATCGCTGGTGACGGCACCACGACCGCTACGGTCCTGGCTGAAGCCATCTACTCCGAAGGTCTCCGCAACGTGACCGCTGGTGCTAACCCAACCTCCCTTCAGCGCGGTATCCTCAAGGCGACTGAAGCTATCGTGGCCAAGTTGAAGGAAATCAGCACTCCAGTGAAGGACAGCAAGGAAGTGGCCCAGGTCGCTACCGTGTCTGCCAACTGGGACGTCGCTATCGGCAACATCATCGCCGAAGCTATGGACAAAGTGGGTAAAGAAGGCACGATCACCGTCGAAGAAGCCAAGTCCATCGAAACCACCCTCGACGTCGTCGAAGGTATGCAGTTCGACAAAGGCTACCTCTCCCCATACTTCGTCACGGACGCTGAGTCCATGGAAGCGAACCTTGAGTCCGCTTACATCCTCATCCACGAGAAGAAGATCAGCAGTCTGAAAGACATGCTGCCTCTGCTTGAGAAGGTCGCTCGCTCCGGCAAGCCTCTCCTGATCATCGCTGAAGACGTGGAAGGTGAAGCCCTCGCGACTCTCGTCGTGAACAAGCTCCGCGGTACCCTCAACATCGTGGCTGTGAAGGCTCCTGGTTTCGGCGACCGCCGCAAGGCCATGCTGGAAGACATCGCCATCCTCACCGGTGGTCGCTGCATCACCGAAGACCTCGGCATCAAGCTTGAGAACATCGAGCTTTCCGATCTCGGCCAGGCCAAGCGCCTCACGATCGGCAAAGAAAGCACCGTCATCGTCGAAGGCGAAGGCGGCAGCGAAGCCATCTCCGGCCGCGTCAGCCAGATCAAGCGCCAGATCGAAGAAACCACCAGCGACTACGACCGTGAGAAGCTCCAGGAGCGTCTCGCCAAGCTGGCCGGTGGTGTGGCCGTCATCAACGTCGGTGCTGCTACCGAAACTGAGATGAAGGAAAAGAAAGCCCGCGTGGAAGACGCCCTGCACGCCACACGAGCTGCGGTGGAAGAAGGCATTGTTCCTGGCGGTGGTGTTGCTCTCATCCGCGCTCAGGCCGCCATCGGCGACCTTGGCCTCACAGGTGACGAGAAGACCGGTGCTGAAATCGTGGCTCGCGCCATCGAAGCTCCTCTTCGCCAGCTGGCTGCTAACGCCGGTGTCGAAGGCGCGCTGATCGTGGCTGAAGTCAAGAAGGGCAAAGGCAACCATGGCTACAACGTAGCTACGGGCGTCTATGAAGACCTGATCAAGGCTGGTGTCGTTGACCCAGCTAAGGTGACACGCAGCGCTCTCCAGAACGCCGCTTCCATCTCCGGTCTCCTCCTGACCACTGAGTGCCTGATCTCCGACATTCCTAAAGAGGAAGCGGCTGACGCAGGTCACGCCCACGACCACGGTGGCATGATGTAATGGAATAAATGAGTTCATTTTGAACTCATACAGGAGTGGCCTGTCTGTAAAGGCAGGTCGCTCTTCTAAATTTTTTTATCTTGAGAGAACTTTCTTCGCATACCGGGAGCTTGCGCTGACGGAACTCACGATAAAAAAACCCAAACCCCCACCGACGAGCCGGAAGGAAACTTCCGGCTCGTTTTTGTGTTTGGCCCCAATTAACCCGGCTTCCGCGATTAAGGAAGCGCAGGCGTCCAACCGGGTTTCACCAGGGGATTCATCTCTTGCAGCAACTTGGCGTGCTCTTTCGCAACAGGCATCGCATCCTGATCCAGCGAGATATTGCGCGTTTCATCCGGATCCGCTTCATGGTCGTAAAGCTCCGTAGCTGTGGTTTCCCCTGTCTTCCAATCACGCCATTCGGTGTAACGATACTTAGCCGTGCGAATGGAGTAACCCATCTGTTTGGGTGATTTGGTAGGTTCCCGATCATAGTACGCAGGTCGCGGATGCTGCGTGAGTACGGCGGGATGAACGCTGGCAGAAACATCCGCCAAGATAGGAGTCAAACTGACGCCATCCACTTTGGGGGGAGCTGGCAGCTTACACAGTTCTGAAAGCGTGGGATAAAGGTCCATCAGCTCGGTCAAGGCCAGCGTTCTTTGTCCCACCGTCTTGCCCTCTGGCTGAGCAATGATCAACGGCACGCGTGCATCGAGTTCAAAGTTTGATGTCTTGGCCCACAGCGTTTGTTCACCCAAATGGTAGCCGTGATCTGACCAGAAAACGATGATGGTTTTATCCGTGAGTTGCTGACGATCCAATTCATCCAGCACCCGACCAATCTGCGCATCCATGTAGCTGATGTTGGCTAAGTAACCATGACGGATTTCCCGCACAGCTTCAGGCGAGAGCGTGCGTGCTTTGGAACCGCCGCCCAAAATTTCACGGCTATCATGCCAAGCCACGCGCGGTGCGTCTTGTGGCCAATCAGGATTCTTCGGCATGGGCACTTCATCACGATTGTAGAGATCCCAATAGCGTTTCGGCGCATTAAAAGGTGAATGCGGTTTCCAAAAACCGACCGCCAAGAAAAACGGCTGATCCTTGGTCTTCAAATCACCCAGGGCTTTGACAGCTAAGGAGGCGACCCGACCATCAAAGTACGCTTCATCGGGCACATCACGGCACTCGCATTTGGGATCCTTAGCCGAGTTTGGTGGTAATTCCCCCGTGACCTCCGCTTTATCCATGGCATGCGAGGCAAAGTGCATCACCGCAGGCACACTCCAGGAGATGGGATCTCCCTGAACCTCA
Source organism: Prosthecobacter sp. (assembly GCA_025869455.1). Lineage (GTDB taxonomy): Bacteria > Verrucomicrobiota > Verrucomicrobiia > Verrucomicrobiales > Verrucomicrobiaceae > Prosthecobacter. The sequence continues at coordinate 15,681 of JAOZVT010001048.1, read as the reverse complement.
TGAATCCAATTGTGGAAGACCTTACCGATGTTCTGCGTGAAATAGCCGTTGTTTTTAAAATGCTGAGGCAGTGTCACGGCATCCGGCGTGGTGTCTCTGAAATGCATTGGCAGATCCCAGAGGCGCAGCGCATCCAAACGACGTCCAGTCATCAGAGAGGCGCGGGAAGGATTGCACAAGGCCTGCTGACAGTAGGCACGATCAAAGACCAAACCACGTTTGGCTAGGCGGTCCAAGTTCGGTGTTTTCACCACTTTATCACCATAGCAACCCAGATCATTGCGCAGGTCATCCGAAGCGATGAAGAGGACATTGAGCTTTTCCGCCGCCCTAACAGAAAGCGTGGATAAAGCCAGAAAGCAGAAGGTTCGTAACAGTATTTTCATGGTTGCTTTGGGGTTGGGTGATTAGCTCGTGTAGGAAGACGAGCAGCTGCTTGGTGAAGGTAGTCATCTAACAGACGGCGCAGTTTCGCCGCGCGGGAGGCCGAGAAGATGGGTGCAGGCGCATAGGCTTGAGTAAAGCGTAGCCCCTCACGGGCAAGCTTATCCAACTGCGGTGTGTCGTGATAACGATGCCCGTAGCAGCCCAGATCGCTCCAACTCAAATCATCGGCGAGAATGAATACCATGTTAGGCCGAGTCTCCGCGCCAACGTGATGAGGTAGCACCACAGCACCCAGCAAGAGGAGCACTAAAAGCAAAGATACACGTAGGGTCGGAATCATGGTTTCCATTTCAGATTTTTTCCTGACAGCAGAAACAGGCGTCCCGCTTCATTGCAGATGAGCAAGTTCGGTCCGTCTTTCCCCAGGTAGGTTCCCACAGCACCCGTTTCATGCGCACCTCCAGGTTGAATGATGTGGTCGTTTTCATCACGAAATGGCACAGGCATGGCAAAGCGTGGTCTTTTGTCCGTGCCCGTGTTCAACATGAGCAACGGCGTGCCGAGGGTCTTCTTGCCAATGGCTGGCATAGGAAATCCTGTTTCACGATCCGGGATGGAATTCACCCGCCCGGTGCCCAAGATAAGATCCAAGTGGCCATCTTGATTCCAATCAAAGAAGTCCAGCTTACAGCGGCCGCTCATGCCACCCACTCCGCCGCTAGCTCCAATGATTTTATCATCACTCAACCGGAGTTTCCCGGCATCCTCCACGTTGTAATCATCCACCCTCCAATAGAGGTGAAACTGATCTTCTCCATCCACCAGCGCCAAGGCCATACGCCCGCCCAGTTTAGCCGCAGCAGGTCGCACGCGCCAGATGCCATGCAGATCTAAGCCATCACAATAAAGCGGGTGAGCCGGATCAAGCTGGGACTCTTTTTTCGATCCTCGATTGAGATAAATGTGATAGTTCCCGGTGATGTCTCCCGTGAGAATATCCAGCAGTCCATCCTCATTCCAATCCACGACATTGGGGGAAAGATAGCCCCAGCGCGCCTCCTGCACTCCCTGCAAACTACCAGCATAACCTGCCTGTACCTGAATATCCTGGCCACCGGCTTGAACCCGCGTTGAAGGAAGAAAACGTGGCTCATCATTACTGCCGATGTTTTCGAAAAACAAAATGAAGCCCTCCGAATTACCCACCATGATATCCAAGACCCCATCGTCATTCCAATCCACCGTGGTCGGCGTCGGCAACGTTCCCGCATAAAGATCTGCCTGCTCTTGAAGAACGGAAACAGGAGGCTGGTAAATCGGCGCTCCGCTGGCGGTGAACTTGCCAGTGAATCGATAGAAATAGAGCGAGCCTTCTCCACAAGCAATGATGTCCGACAAGCCCTTCGCATTGGGGTAAGCACAGACACTGGGATTGATGCTCGGGTGACGCAAGGCATTGCCATCTGGACCCGCTGCAAGTCTCTTTTTCTCCAGCTTAAAACCCATGGGTACTGGGTTGTGATAAAAGACCAGATTTCCCTGACGCGAGCCCGTGACCAAATCACGTTCATGCCCGTGGCCTAGATTCACTCCGGTGATCTGGTGCATGGAATAAAAAACCTCTTTCTGAGTGGCCGTGATTTGCCTGACCTCCGTTAACGGCCCCTTCAATAAAGCAGGCAAATGCGCGCCGAAGAGATAGCGATAACGCAATTCCCCCACCGAAATACCGGAAGAGTTATAGGGCCGCCAATCTTCTGCCCAGGGATGACCTGGAGGGCCTTTGCCACCATTGGACATTTCAAAGGCGAGATCATAGCTGCCATCCGCATTCGCTAGAACGGCCAGACTAGAAGGACTCTTGATTTGTTTATCGAGAGGCAGTCTGGCCATTTCGCGGAACTCCAGAGTCTCACGGTCAAAGACGGTCTGTACCAGCGCCTCTTTATCAATCCATAACCCCTGGATGCTCCCATCCTTGGTTTGAAAAACCGTACCCTTGTCTTTAAACGGACACTTCAACTCCACTGGTTGGGCAAACACAGGCGCACTTGTGTCAGCGGTATCCACCCAGCGAAACAAATGCACCGCCTGAGCACCACCGTAACCCGCGACAAAAAGATCTGGAAACTTTCCGCCATAAACAAAACACGCGCCTAACACATGATGATTCAAATTCACCAACGCCAGTGGCCCACGTCCCTTTTCAGCGGCGGAGGGCAAGGGCATTGTACCGGGAGGTAAATGCGGTTCTGCAAGACAAGTACCGGCAAGCAAAACCAATGATAGAACGTGACGTAACATGGAGGATAGGAAATCCAGCATAGAGTTCTACCCAGCACGAGCAATCAAGGCCTGCTGCCTATCCCTGACTTCGGATGCTGAAACTTGACGCCAATCCAGAAAAACTAACTCACGCTCTTAAATGCAGTCTTCGACCCGTCAAGGAACCAGCACCGTCGGCGGCATGGTCCTTGGCTCGCCATTGGGTGGAATTTCGTCTGGAAAAATGACGGTGATGCTGTCGATCTCACCCATCGAATTGCGCTCCTGAGTGAGCAGCCATTTTTTCACAAACTCGGCCACGGATTTGCGCGCGGATTCACGAATGAGATTGAGATGACTGCGATTCCCTGCCCGCTTTTCCAGCGTTGGAGTGAGGTTCTTTTCCAGCTCGGCCAGACTCTCAGCCGCATTGAAACGTAGCCAGCCGGCTTCAGATTTTTTTTGCATGCCTTCGGTCCGGATGGCCGGGGGCTGTGAAGGACGCAGGGCGGGTGCGTGGACAATGCACTGATTCCCATCCACTCGCAGTTGCCAACCATCAGAAAGCTTGATGTGGTAACGATAAACCACCGGCGTTCGGATCTCTGAGATGGTGGTCCCCAGGTAAACGGTCTGATTGAAGATGGACTTCATGTCATACTTCGTGATGGTTTCATCCGTCTCCATGGTCGCCACCTCCAGGATGTCTCCCTTCGTGGACACGATCTGCGTAACGGATTGACGGAAGGTTTCATTGATGTCCTGCGTCACCGCGTTCTCCGTGATCCAGGCCATAGCCGCTTTGGTCACATCCATGAATTTCCAAGCCATGAAGCCGCCCAGGATCAGACCTAAAGCCAAGAAGATACCCAGCAAGCGCCAGCAACCGGAACGGTGACGTGGGCTTTCCGTGATCGGAGGTAATGAATCCACTGCCATGGTCGTTATCATGCAGCAATCACGCCTTCGGGCCAACTGACATTTGCCCCTGGCCCTAAGTGGGGCAAACTTATCCTGTTATGTCCGCTACGCCGATCCAGTATTACAACCGCCTCACACAACGTCTGGAAACCGAGGCTGTGTATGGAGAAGGTCCTCTGCGTTTTGTCTATGAGAACCCTTTGGGCAAGATTGCCCTGCATGTGTTGGTCAAAAGAGCGCTGTTTTCTGACTGGTATGGCTGCCAAATGGACGATCCAAAGAGCGCCGCTAAGATTCGCCCCTTCATCGAAAAATTCGGCGTGGATGAAACAGAATTCGCTGAACCAGTGACCAGCTACCAGAGTTTCAATGACTTCTTCTATCGAAAGCTGAAGCCAGCAGCACGGCCCATTGTGGCAGACCCTGCTTCAGTGGCCCTGCCTGCCGATGGTCGCCATTTTGTGATTCCAGATGTGTCTGAGTGCCGAGATTTTTTTGTCAAAGGGGTACGCTTTGACCTGTCCGCCTTGCTGGCAGATGCGGCTCTGGCGGAGCAATTTGAAAAAGGCAGCGTATTGATCTCCCGCCTCTGCCCCACCGACTACCACCGCTTTCACTTTCCCTGCGGAGGCACCGCAGACACACCGCGCCTGATCCACGGGCCACTCTACTCCGTCAGCCCCATCGCCTTTCTGAAGCGCCCCAGCATCTTTTGGGAAAACAAACGTTACGTCACCCGCCTGAGTACCGGCCCTTTTGGCCAGGTCCTTTTGCTAGAAGTCGGGGCCACTTGCGTAGGCTCGGTCGTACACACCTCCGCCCCCGATAGGCCTGTACTAAAGGGGGATGAAAAAGGTTACTTTCGCTTTGGCGGCTCCTGTTTCATCACCATCTTCGAACCAGGGCGCATTCGCTTTGCGGACGATCTGCTAGAAAACAGCGCCCAGGGCCGGGAGGTCTATGCCCGCATGGGAGATCTAGCCGCTAGAGAGGCGTAAACGCTCCCCATAGGCTTACTTGATAAAGCTACCCACCACTTTCGGGGCCACGCCTTTTTTGATCTCAAAAATCTCTGGGCTGGCCGCGCGAGGATCCGACTGAAACCTCTCGGCCAAATCATCTGCAAACTCGGCCAGAGCTTCGGGCTTGGCTGGAAAGACAAAGAGAGAATGGCGGTCTGGCAGAGCTACCCAAATCTCTGGACCAAAAAGCTTCTCAAACGTGTCCGTCAGAGAAGTGGCCACCAGTAATGACGCCATGGTCGGCTCTTCGCTGCGGTAAACTGCGTACTGCACCTGCCCTTCCGCATTCTTGATGAGGTCAGGCTTCAGGGTGAGCAGGCGCTTGTTAGCGGCCTTTTTGGCTCTCTCAGCAAAGGTTTCCACACTCAGCCCTAGTTTTTTGAAGTCTTCGGCGGAGTAGATGACAATGCCGGGCTCATCCAGAATTTCATGAGCTGGCGAAAATACCGTCAACTCAGCCCCATCTGGACTGAACGAAAGTGGGTTACTCATGAACTTCGGCTCTGGCAGCAATAGCAAAGTCTCCAACCGCCTGTCTCCGGCGTGAGTGAGGAGACTGGTGGAAGCAAAGATGACAGCCAGGAGAAGTCGTTTCATGGGTTAGCCGGAATCTCAATGAAGCACGCATTCCGACAGCACGCCAGCATCAAAGCCCTTGCACCCAGCCGCAGTCCCGTCTTCATGCTCCCATGATCGCATTCCTTCGTGGCAAACTTGCCGAAGCTTACCCTCACCAAGCCATTGTGGATGTAGGAGGCGTGGGCTACGCCACCCACATTCCCCTAACCACTTTTGACAAATTGCCTCAGCAAGGAGGCGAGGTGCGTCTGCTCACGCATCACCATGTGACGGAGCGGGAGCACACCCTCTTTGGCTTTTACACGGAGGACGAACGGGATCTCTTCCGCCTGCTCATTGATCGCGTTTCTGGCATCGGCCCTAAGATGGCGCTTTCGGTCCTCAGTGGCATGCCCGTGCCTGCTTTCAAAGATGCGGTCATTCGCAATGACACCGCTGCCTTGGCCAGGATCAAAGGCGTGGGGAAAAAGACGGCGGAACGCATTGTCCTGGAACTCAAAGACAAGGTCGGGGTGGTGGATGCCTGGCAGGCCGCCGAAGTGGCCCGTGGTACGCATGATCCGAAGCAGGCTGCTGTCAGCGACGCGGTCCTCGGCCTGATTGCCCTAGGCTACAAACAGTCCGAAGCCCAGAAAACCGTCAATGAATTGGTCAAAATGGCCACGGAACCTGTGCGCGCTGACAAACTGATCCGCGAGGCTTTGCGCGCCATGCAGTGAGATGGAATCAGAATCCAAAAATGATCGGTCCTGGGACGATTTTGACACCCCCAGAGCCGAGTGGATTTCCCTTAGTTTCCTCAATGCTTTCCACCACGCTATTTTTCAGATTCACACTCATGCTTCCCGTTTCCACCTTGATGTAAACCACCGTCTGCACTGGCCGCCCTAAGCCGTCAAAGCCTGTGTTGTACTGAGGGATGCGGTCATACACCACGTACTCCAGTTTTTCTTCTTTCCCCGCCGCACTCAGCTTGCTGGATTTACGGTTGGGCTTGCCCAGACTAGCCTGGACTTCCTCCGTGGTCATGCCCAGAGCGATCTGTTTGTTGGCGATCAAAGCCTCCACCTCGGTCTGACGCTGGTGCAGTTTTTTGAGATTGGCCACCAAGTTGGGATCAGGAGAAAGCAGATCCGACATGCGCATCCACCCAGACACATCCCCGTGCCGTGCCCTGCCCCTCACGCGATAACCTGTATCTGAAAGACCCGCCAGTTTCACCAAAGTCCCCGGTGCCATCGAGCCCAAGGCTGTGTCCATGGTCGAACGCGTATAAATCGGCGATTCCTGGAGCACTTTCAGGGTCACGGCTTTAGGCAGCAGGTATTCCACATCAATGGTCCCTGGCTCCACCGCCAACGTGGATTTTTTCCGCAGTGAGGACTGCTGCGCCGATACCTCAGTGGTGATTGCTGCAACGCCGATTACCACTAGGAAAAACAGGGTCTTATTCATGACGAGAAGGAGATTACCAAACTCTGACGTGTGGAGGAAAGCTTTTGTTCGACGCCCGCTTGGTTCAGCGTATCCGTTGACCCATGCCAAACGGACCCATTTCCACCAAACTCTTCGAACTCGCCAAGCAATACATCCCTGGAGGGGTGAACTCGCCCGTGCGTGCCTTTCGCAATGTCGGGGGAGATCCTTTCTTTGTCCGCCGGGCCAAAGGCTGCCGTATTTGGGACGTGGATGGACGCGAAATGATTGATTTCGTGGGTACCTGGGGGCCAGCCATTCTGGGGCATGCCCCACGTTGCGTGATCGAGGCGATCCACACTGCGGCCAAGGATGGAGTAAGCTTTGGCATCCCCAATCCGTACGAGGTGGACATGGCCCGCACCATCTGTGAGTGGATTCCTTCCATCCAAAAAGTGCGTCTGGTTAATAGCGGCACGGAAGCAACCATGTCTGCCATCCGCCTAGCGCGCGGGTTCACGGGACGCTCCCGCTTGGTGAAATTTGATGGCTGTTACCACGGTCACTCTGACAGCCTGCTGGTAGCGGCTGGTAGCGGGGCACTCACCCACGGTCATCCTGACAGTGCTGGCGTGCCGGCGGCTTTTGCCGAGCTGACCAGCGTGCTGCCCTTTAATAATGTCGAGGCGCTAGAGGAACTCTTTGCTGCGAAGGGGCATGAAATCGCTGCCTTGATCGTGGAACCTTATCCAGCCAATGCAGGGCTCATTTTGCCTCAACCTGGGTTCTTGCAGAAGCTGCGGGACATCACCACGAAGTACGGCACGGTGCTGATCTTTGATGAAGTCATGACGGGCTTTCGTGTGGCCAAAGGCGGGGTGCAGGAGTTGGAGGGCATCACCCCAGACCTCACCTGCTTGGGCAAAGTTATCGGCGGTGGTTTGCCAGTGGGTGCTTTTGGTGGGCGGGCAGACATCATGGACTTCCTGGCTCCCTTAGGTCCCGTTTATCAGGCAGGCACCCTGAGTGGTAATCCACTGGCCATGGCTGCCGGCCTAGCCCAATTGCGCGAGCTGGATAAACAGCAGGGCTACACCTACCTGGAGGAAATTGGCCAAGTCATGGAAGATGCCGTGCTGGATGTCTTGAAGCGCAAAGGCCTCGGTTATCGCTGGTATCGCAAAGGCAGCATGTTCTGCCTCTTCTTCACCGAAAAAGAAGTTCATAACCTGCAAGACGCTAAGACCTCCGATCTGGCCTCCTTCCGCAAGTTCTTTCACCACTGCCTGGACAACGGCGTGTACTTTGCCCCAAGCCAGTTTGAAACGGGTTTCATCAGCATGGCCCACGCGAAAGCTGACATGGACCGCACGGCAGAAGTCGCCGCCGCTGCCCTAGCGAGCCTTTAGTGCCCCGTGCTCTTGGTATTCGATCAAGGCCTCTCGAAAGTCTGGACTGACGGTGACACGGCAGAATCCAGCTTTCGTTTGCTGAAAATCCCGCCGTTCAAAGATGATGTTCCCAGATGAAGTGGTGACGTCGCTTTTGACGAAGTGCGCGTCCAGCACCTGATGCAAAAAGCGCGGATTTAGATGCACCTTCAGCATGGCGACATCTGAGCTCCGACGATCCGCTTTGAACTCTTCCGCGTTGAAATAGATCGGTGGTTTTTCGATCAATGTCAGTTTCAGGAACTCACGGGGCTGGCCATAAAAGGTACTGAACTGATAGATGATCCAACCCGCCGTGATGCAAGGTACCAGCAAGGCTAGGATAATCACCTGGGCACTGTTGCGTGCGAATTTGCGAACGAACTTCCAAATCCCAAACTGAAGCAACATGGGCCAAATGCCCACCACGACCAGGAGAACCAAAGTGGTCATGAGGTTCCCAATCGTCAGCGCTGAACCCAGAGTGGCGACAAAGGTGGGGATAAGCCACGGCCATTTAGACTGTAACCACTGGGGACCTATTTCTTTTGACGGAGGAAGCATTTCCTATCTTTAGAACTGAACCCGTCTTTTCACAATCTCCAGACCTGAACTGGTTTCCAAAAAAAAACGCCCCTTGATAACCCGGAGGCTACCAAGGGGCGAAACTGAACCAGGACGATGCTACTTCATCGGGTGTTCCTGCAACAGCGTTTCGGTGGTGTAGAACTGCATGCGGCCAGGATTCGCATCCCGAATGGCTTTGACCTGAGCTGGCTGAATCGGGTCCGCTTTGTTGCCAAAGCTGTTGCGCACAAAAGTCAGCACGGCAGCCATTTCGTCATCCTTCAGCATGCCTCCAAACGGCGTCATCGGCACTTGGCCATCGTATTTCTTGCCATTGATTTCCAAGGGGCCCATGAGGCCATACATGGCGAGCTTGATCAGCCGTTCGCTGTCTCCCATGACCCAAGGACTCTTTTCAAGGGATGGGAAGGCAGGATCAAGGCCTTTGCCATTGGGCTGGTGACAGGTCACACAGTGGCCTTCACGATGGTAGATCTTCTGGCCAGCAATGTATTGAGCCTTGGCGGCTGCATCGAGGTACTTAGGTGTAGCGATCTCGGCGAACTCTGGTTTCTCGATTTCGGCAATCCCAGCGAGGCGATCCGTGGCCGTTTTAGCAGCCCCTTCATTCCACACATCCAAAGGCTTGCTGGAAGCGATGGCGACGATCTTTTTCGCGGCAGTTGGGTATGGCAACCAAGAAGCCGCGACAATGGCCTCCAACCTCACACGGCCATGCTCATCAGCCGCCGCTTTTTCCAGCAGCGCTGCATAGTCAGCCATGTGCTGATAGTTATAACGCAGCACACGCACAGCAGCGGCACGCGCATGGAAGTCCTTCGCATTGAGCATCTGGCGCAGGAGCGTTTCATCTACCTTATTCAGGCCCCAGGTGGTCCAGAGAGCTTCCAGCACGTTGTGCTCATACTTAGCGTCGTTCTTATCCAAAGCCGAGACCCAAGAGGTGACGGCTGGCAGCACTTCACCCACAGGGCGACCACGCAGCTCACGGCGGGTGCGGTAGCGGGTGCGCAGTTCAGGCTCCTTCAAATTATTCAGCAAGGTGGCAATCGGAGCACCATCAATCTGGGCTGGTTTCACCAGCGGACGGCTAGGATACGTGATGCGATAGATACGGCCATGGACGTGGTCACGCAGTGGGTCACGCGCGTTGTGCTGCATGTGGCCAATGAGGACGTTGTGCCAATCAATGACATAAAGAGAACCATCAGGAGCGAACTCGAGGTCCACCGGACGGAAGTTGCCATCGGTGCTCTTCAGCAAATCCTGGCGGAAGGTGGTTTTCCAGCCAGTGCCGTCATCGACGATCTGATGCTGCTTGATGCCCAGGAAACCAATGGCGTTGCAGAGGATGATGTCTCCCTGAACTTCATCAGGAAAGTGACGGGATGAAACGATTTCCAGACCGGAGGTTGGACGCACCTTCTGCTCCGCCGGGATAAGATCAGGTGTCGAAGGAGTCTTGCTGCCGAAAGTCGGCTTCACTTCCACAGGTAACATCCAGTTCATGCTGGTGCCCGAGGTGTGAATGAAGAAGTCCTGGCCCCAGGCATCAAACACCGCGCCCCAAGGATTCGGGATGGCGAGCTGGGCGGTGCGCTCCAGCATGCCGCGCTGTGGGCTGTAACGATAGAAGCCGCCGTCCACGCAACGCACAGGACCATAAGGCGTTTCGATATTTGAGTGCAGGAAAACACCTTCGCACATGATGAAGGCCCCACTTGGATCTGCGGTGTAGGCGCTGATGGCGTGGTGTGTGTCATGCGTGTCAAAACCACCCAGCACGATTTCCATGCTGTCACACTTGTCGTCGCCATCCGTGTCACGCAGCAGCACGAGGTTAGGCTCTTGAGAAACATAGACCCCTTCAGGAGCAAACTCGAAACCGATCGGCAGATGCAGTTTGTCAGCAAAGACGGTTTCTTTGTCGGCCTTGCCGTCACCATTTGTGTCTTCGTAAATCAGGATCTTGTCATCTGGCATGGCATCACCAGGACGATAATGCGGGTAGGTCGGCATGGTCGCGACCCAAAGGCGGCCTTTGTTGTCAAAGGAGAGCTGCATCGGGTTGGCCAGATTTGGGAACTCCTTCTCGCTGGCAAAAAGCTCCACCTTGTAGCCTTCCGGCACGGTCAGGGTCTTGAGAGCCTCCTCTTCATAGAGATATTTTTCGCTGCCGTTCTTCACGCTCGGCTGATAGTTCGTTGGCACAGGCGGTAGCTCGTGCGTGTGGCTGTCATCCACCGCTAGATCCCTCTTCTTACCAGCCGTCACATCATGAATGAGGCCATCCCGCAGAGTCATCATCTCACGGGTCTTTTGAACTTCGTCAGGGTAGTTCTGCGGGCCGAACGGATTGTAACGCTGACCGTAGGCGTGAACTCCATTGAGAAGATTGTAGTCGTTGTTCCAGAACCAATCTTTCTGTTTCACGGCTTCATGAACCAAGGCAGGATCAGCCTTGGATTCGTGAGACTGATAGCCATAAATCCCGGTGGCCAAGATCTCCGCCACTTGCTGGTAACCCTCGTCATTCGGGACAAAACCACCTGTGGTCAGCGGCTTCTCTGCCTTGGCGTAAAGGGCTTTCGTTGGCGTGTAGAGGTCAATGAAAGTGAGATTGTGTTTTTGAGCCACTTTTTCGATGGCCAACGAATAGAGACTCAGGTTCGCATTCTCTTTTTCACCATTGGGCAGGTCACGAATGGCAGACAGATTTTCGTAGGCCACCGGGGAGACGAGCACGAGGCGGGGGGCGGCTTTGCCATTGTAGGCTTTGCTCAAGGTGTATTGAACCCAGGCATCAAGCTCAGCCTCGAAGTTATCCACTTTGCTGGGGCCGTCGAAGGACTCGTTGTAGCCAAAGAAAGCCACGATGGTGTCAGCCTTCAGATGGGTCAGCCATTCATCCGGCGTCGGGTAGAAGCCCTTGCCACGATGAATCAATTTGTCGGGATGAAACTGCTCCGCACCTGGGAAGGCCCACTGCGAAACACGAGACGGATGGGGACGGAAGCCTGGGGTATCTCCCACATGGCCCATGTTGCGAGAGATAAGCTCCTGATCTGGATAGCGCAGTTGCAGCTCCGTCTCGATGCGGCTGTAATGTACATCCCGCTCAGCTAAACCGTTGCCGATCAATACGATATGCTCACCTTTTTCCGGAGGAGCCACATTTTGAGGACGGGCCGTCGTGGCAGCTGGTGGTTCTTCCCGAAGGGCATGAGCTCCGCCATCCCCACTGTTGTCAGGGCGAATGCGCTCTCCAGAGGCATCCACTTTGATTTTGTCAGCCTCCTTTTTTGATTTTTGAACTGCGTTTTCCTTCGGCGCAGATTTCGCGGAGTCCGCTGCTAACGCAGCAGAGCCGAGGAGTAGGAGGGTGAGGAAGAGGAACTTCATGGTTGGAAAAAAACAGGCAGGAATTCTTATACCGCACCAGACCGCAAAACCGGACGAAGTTTTTTCAATTTGCCATCCTTTACCTAGCGGGGCAGTCTCCAATCATCATGTCGGAACCCCGCTACGCTGTTGCCCAATTGGATGAAATTACTCCAACCCCCTGCCCTTGTGGCCAGGCACGACGTGCATTCAACGAGCCTTGGAACAATCTGGCGACAGTCCACCTGACGGACATCCACGCCGATTCAAAACTGCACTACCACAAGAAGATGACAGAAATCTACATCGTCCTAGAGGGCGAGGGATATCTGGAATTGGATGGCGAGCGCATTCCTTTGAAACCGATGACTTCTGTGATGATCCGCCCAGGCTGTGTGCACCGCGCCGTGGGCAATCTGCGCATCATCAACGTGCCCATGCCGCCCTTTGACCCAGCAGACGAATTCGAAGTGTAATAAGCTGAGACATTTTGGTAAAATGATTGTCGCGCCCTCTCCGTCAACTCTGCGGTAAGGGTTTTGAACCTATATATAAATCTGACAAAGTTGACGCTGAGGCAATCTTGTCTTCAGCCTTAAAATTGACATCATCTCCTTTTTACCTGAGAAATATACTTCGTTAAAAAGGACAATTCCTTTAACCCTACTCTTTATTTGATCTAATGATTTTCTGGAAAGGCCGTGGCCTGCTTATTCTACTTTTCGCCGTCGGCGGGTTTCTTGCTGGATCAGCTTTAAACTCCACCACTTTTGCCGTGTGGGGCGGTGCCTTGGCGGTCTGGCTGTTTGCATTCACTCTGGGTAAGTCCAGTCAACAGACCCTCCTGGACCCCGAAACCCATCAGCCAGTGATCCTCAAACGGTCACATACCCTTTACTTCCTGCCGCCTATCGTTTGGGCCATCGGTTTCACATGCTTAGCCCTTTTCGTAACCTTTGCTCCCGAAGAAGACACGGGACCGGAAGCCAGTAACACCGCCCAGGACCTTTTTAATAAGGCCGATGATCTCATTTCAAATCAAGATAACGGCACCGCCAATGGCAACACACCAGAAGCGCTGAAACTCGCTCAGGAATTTTCTGCCATTACCAAAAAAATGCGAGGGCTCATCATTGAGCAAGGCAAGGACTCTAAGTTCTCACTGTCAGGTGGCGATTTTTTAACCTATGTTCACCTCACTCCTGAGCGTTGCCTCATTCTCGTCCACGTTCCAGGCTTGAGAAAATTCACCTCAGAAGCCAAGCAGGTCATGGCCCAGACAGCTTGGCTCACGGCTCGGAAATTAACCCGCCAACTGAATCCCAAGCCCAGCGAATTGGCCCTGGGGATTCGAGGAGCTCTTATCTATGATCGCGCCTACATCGGACATCTGATTTCACCCGAGGAGGAGCCTTCCAAAGGGATCGACCAAGAGATCAAGGGTTACGATGCCAAAAAAGCACTCGCGAGATTCTTCGAAGCAACCCCAGAAACCGCCGAAACCAAACCCGTCACCAAAACGGTGGATGAGGCCCCAAAAACTCCCGCTGCAGAGTCCGAAAAATCTGAAGCTCCTTCTGCCCCTGAATCTGAAAAAACGGAACCTGCTGCTGCGGAAACAGCCACCCCCAATCCTACTGCCTCCTTACCTACGGAACTGCGTGAATGGAAAGATGCCAGCGGCCGTCCTCTACGCGCTAGCCTTGTGAGGTTCGTCAATCCAGAGCATACCGTTGGCGAATTTAAGCGCGAAGACGGGCAGCTTTTTGAAGTGCCGATGGGACGCTTTTCAGAAGAAGATCAAAAGTTCATCGGAACCCTGTCCGTGCCTTAATGGAGCGTCATTTCGACCATCCCATAAACGACGCTTGCATAAGAAACCGTCTCCCGATTAGGCTGGGTTTCTTATGCAAAAAATCGTCGCTGGTGTCTTACTCCTCGCTGGTTCCATGTTCGGGGCCGAGACCGTGCCTGAGTTCAAAGGCGGGATTGAACGGCTAGACCCAGCATTCGATAAACTCATCGCGCCAGAGGCCAAGATCGAGATCCTAGCCACGGGATTTAATTGGTCCGAAGGCCCTGTCTGGCGAGATGGACAAATCTTGTTTTCAGATGTGCCTGAGAACACCGTCTTTGGCTGGAAAGAAGGATCCACTAGGGCGACCCCTTTTTTAAAACCCAGCGGCAGCTTGAACGGCGAAGGACAAGGCTCCAACGGGCTGGCGGTAGATGCCGAAGGAAACCTCATTCTCTGCCAACATGGGGAACGCCGCATCGCACGCCTGGAAAAGGACGGCCGCTTTACTTCCCTGGCAGATAACTACCAGGGCAAGCGCTTTAACAGCCCAAATGATCTGGTCATCGCCAAAAGCGGTACCCTCTTTTTCACCGATCCTCCCTACGGCATGAAAAAAGGGACGGAGCCAGATGCGCCGTATCATGGGATTTACCGCCTAGGTACCGATGGAAAAGTCAGCTTGATCATCGAAGACATCCGCTGGCCCAATGGCATCGCCCTGAGCCAAGATCAGAAAACACTCTTCATCGCCGTCTCCGACAAGGAAGCCAATCGCATCATGGCCTATGACCTCCAAGAAGATGGCAGCGTAAAAAATGGCCGTGTCTTTTTTAATGCCCAGCCTCTGAAATCCAACGAACGCAAAGGCGGCTGCGATGGCATGAAAGTGGATACACAAGGGAACATCTGGACCACTGGGCCAGGAGGAGTCTTGATCATCAGTCCGAAAGGCCAACACTTGGGCACCATTTTGACGGGTCAGAACACGGGCAACTGTGCCTGGGGCGGACCTGAAAAAGACACCATGTACATCACCGCAGACATGTTTCTGCTACGTGTCAAAACACAGGTCAAAGGGCTTTGAAGCAGGCCCTATTTATCGAGCCACAAGATGCGGAATGACCTGCCCATGAAAGCTGGGTGTGTCAGGGAATGATACTGACGTAACAAGGCCTGCGTGGCCCCATCAACCCTACCCTCCAGGCTGGCAATGACAGGCAAACCCAGCTTGCCCAAAAAGCGACCCTGCAATTCGTAGCTGTGAAGTTTCAGGCCGTGAGTTTCAGCGACTTCGATCAAGCGGCTGAAATTCACATGCGTTGTCAGGTCAGATTCACCCAAATCTTCCAGCACATGATCATCTGTCTGGTGGCCTTTGTAGCGTCGCAGAGTACCCGTTGTTCGCTCCGGAGCATACAATTCGGCATCATCAAAACCGTAATCAGCAATGTAAATGGCACCTCGGAAAGGCGCGTTGGCCAGTTCCTGCATCCAGTCCAGCGACGCAAGATTGATCTCCGTAGTGTAACCCATTGGCAGGTCAGTGGGTAACCGATATAACTCTGCCAGTAGCCGATCCGAAGAGGGCTCCGCCGACACAAACTCCAGCTTATCCCCCTGTGAGTGCACATACATTTCACGCCAAGAGACCCCATCCCAAGTCACTAGATGCACAGGCATAGCATCTGGCAGTTCATTGCAAACAAAGAGTGCCGGAATGGCTGGTAACTCGGCCAAAGATGTTACCCAACGGATACGCGAACCAAAGACCTCAAGACGTTGACGCTGAACGGATTCGTAATTCGGATTTGGCTCAACAATCACGTAATCAAACGTACTTTGAGAGAGAATGTCCTCCGCCAGTTGCCCATCATGAGCGGCTTGTTCAATGAGG
>JAOZVT010001047.1 GCA_025869455.1 Prosthecobacter sp. | reverse complement strand
TCAACCAACCTGCCGTCAACTTGCGTCCCAGATTGTCCAAATTCGGCGGCAAATGAGCCAGTTCACCCAATGACTCGGCACTGCCATCATTGGAGCCAAAATACTGTGCACGAGGATCTTCAGGACCGCCCTTACCATCGCGATCATGACAGGCGTAGCAATTCAGCCGCGTCATCTGCCAGTCCACCTTTTGGTTAGCCGTCAATGCGGGTGCATCTTGATTTTTGATGGCCTCAATCGCCAGCCGCAAAGCACGCTTTTGCAGATCATTCAAATCGTAGCGTGGCACTCCACTCGGCTGAGTTTCGGCCAAACAACCGCCTTCCGGTTTGAGCTTCACCAACTCTGCTGCTGCATTCTGAGTCGCCGGAGTTTCCACAACACCAGCATGACAGGCCACGCAGTTCATCTGGGCAAAAACTTCCCTACCCTTTTCCACGCCTTGCTTTGCGATCTTTAGCGCTGCGCGTTCCGTGGCTTTTTCAGCGGTGCGTCCGATGTGCAAGTAGGCGGCAATATCTGCGGCCTCTTGTTTGCTCAGCCGCATGTTTGGCATCCGCCCCGCAGGTCGGCAGGCCAGTGGGTCATAGAGAAAATCCGCCAAGGCATTTACAGAATAAGCATCTGCCAAAGCGATAGGAACTGAAGCAAGCCCCGGTTTATCAGGCTCCACATCTGCCGCCACTTTAGCAGGTTTAAAATCCGTTGCGGGCTCATGACAGGCCACGCAACCGACTTTGTGATACAACTCTTTACCGCGCTCTATGTCACCCGAGGGCATCTCCTTTACGTCCTGTTTCAAAGAACTCAGAAATTCCGTCAAGGCTTCCACCTTTTCAGCATCCCCCTCTTCTCCGGCAAAGAGGCCCGGCATTTGCGTGCCTTTCTTGCGATGCTGCGGGCTGCGAATCAGTAACCACAGCGTGTCTGCATCCAGCCTAGAACCGACTCCAGACAGATTCGGCCCCGGTTTGGCTGCCAGCCGCTCTTGCCAGGACTTTGGCACGGCGTGGCAGGCGGTGCAATTCAGCTCACCTAACAACAAGTATCCACCCTCCACCACGTGCTCATCAGGATCTTCGGGCAGATTATACTGATCAAAGGTAAAAGAGTACGCGTGGTTGATCGGCTCGGCCTGGAGAGGATGAGCTTTCGCTTGGCTGCATAAAAACGCAAAAGGCGCAAAGAGGGTGAGCAGCTTTTGAGGTCGGTTCATGAATCTGTTTTGCGCGTTCGACGTTTTTAGTCAGCTATCCATTAAATGCCCATCTTGGCTCTTTCAGCGTCCAGAGCCTTGATCCAAGGGCCAATGAAATGACCACTGTCATGATAGGTGCGTCCAGAATACATGTGCTGATCAATCACACACGGCTCATTGACGTAAATGCCTCCGCAGATTTCCAGATCAAATTTGCACTTGGCCACTGTCGCCATGCGCAGACCATTCACAATGTCAGCTCGCGCAGGGATTTCGACACCGTGGCAGACACTGGCACAAGGTTTCTTCTGCTCCCAGAACCACTTCGTGATGCGCAGCAGATCTTCATCCTCGCGGATGTATTCAGGGGCACGGCCACCGCTGAAAAAGATGCCCACGTATTCTTCAGGATTGATGTCCTTGAAGGCCACATCTGCATCGATGCTGTAACCTTCCCACTCTTTCGTGATGGTCCAGCCAGGTTTGATTTCATGCAGCACCATCTGGTATTTCCGCTTTTCCGGCGCGGCCACAACAGGCGTGTAACCACCTTCGATCAGGCGATAATAAGGATACAGGGTATCAACGGTTTCGGTGGCATCACCGACGATGAGGAGGACTTTGGCTTCTGGCATAGGAATGGTATTTCGGGATTCTTTTATGAAGGGCTTTATGAAAATGACAAGATGAACAGGACGCCAAAAAACTTTGGCATTCATTCCCGCGAATCCTGTCGTCTAGTTCTAAATCAGACTTTCGAGATGGTTCTTAGCACGAACAATTTCAGCCGTGGTTTCAGCCGCTGTCGGCAAGATCGGGATACCGCGCGGAGTCGGGTGCATGAAGATCTCCGTCGGCCCCGTGAAGTTGATTTCCTTCAGAGCGGCCAGCAACGGTTTCCAGTCCAAGGGACCACGACCTGGCATCTGCTGGATCTCTTCTTCCTTCGGCATGGGCTTCATGCAGCCCATGCCATGTTCCCAAGCATAAAAGAGCGTCATCTTTTGATCGATGTGCTTGATCAGGTCTGCCAGCAGCTTTGTTTCCTGCGGCAAGTGGTAAGGTGCTAGGGCAATGCCGATGCCTGGAATATCACGGATATCATCAGCCAACCAGAGCAGCGAGTCTGGCGTATCAATAAGATTGTTGACGTGGTTTTCGATGCCGATTTCCACCCCATTTTCAGCCGCTAGGGCTGCATGCGGTTTCATCTTTTCCACGAAGTCCTTCACATTGATTTTCAATTGCTCAGGGCTGACCTTGTAATCACCCGTGCCGCCCGTGACAATGAAGCTGCCGCCAAGTTTCTTCACCACCTTGATCTCTTCACTCAGGCCGAAAGGCCCCAGGTCATAACGCGTGCTACCGCCGAAATTGATTCCCTGTTCCTTGAGCATCTCCGCAAACTTGTCATGGCCTATCGCATCCAGTTCCTCGCGCTGAGTGCCGTGTTTCTTGGGCCACAGTTCAATGCCAGTTGCACCCGTCTTCTTCACTTCGGGCAGGATTTCAGCCAGTGAAAGGTTACCATACATGGAGGAAGCCAGCATGTAGTTGAGCTTCCAAGGGCTAGCAGCAGCCCAGGCAGGTGCAGCAGCCAGAGCGGAGAGGGATTGAAGGAAATGGCGACGATTCATGGTTGTGCCCTATTCAACGTGTCTTTCAGACTAGATTCATTCAGACTTTGAAGAGCCTTCTTCAGATTTTGCGGCACAATCTCGACTCACCTCATCAAACGATTAACGAAAGTTTTCAAAATTTACCATTCCTTCACAATATACCCGCCATTTTGAAATCAATCCTTAACATAGCCGTGGTCTGATTGGGTAATGCGGACGCTGACCTAACCAGTTTCTCCCGCCTAAACTATCCACTGACCATGAAAACGAACACCAACCTCCGTCGCTTTTTCAGCACGACCGTTACGTTCTCCCTGCTGACCTTGACGGTCACTGCCTGGGCTCAGCCAGCACAAAACC
>JAOZVT010001046.1 GCA_025869455.1 Prosthecobacter sp. | reverse complement strand
CCTGACCAATGTCTATCTTTTCATAGAAAGCCTTGGCAGCCGATATGATTCCGCAGTCCATGGAACTGCCCCTCTCCCTGAGGGAGAGGCCAGGGTGAGGGGTAGGTGGTGGCTGCTATAAAGCCTCCACCCCATTGAAAAAACGTGTCTTTCCAAGACGCTCATTTAATCGTGGAATCCAGGTTCCATTTTAGTCCCAAACAATGAGGCTGCGGGCCACTTCTCCGCGTTCCAGGGCAGTGTAGGCTTCGTTGATTTGCTCCAGCGGGTAGGTGCGTGTCAGCAGTTCATCCAGTTTCAGGCTGCCGGCGGTGTGCATGTCCATGAGGCTGATGAGATCCACCCGAGGTCGGGCGCTGCCGTAGAGGGTGCCTTTCAGGGTCTTTTCGGCATAGACGAGTTGGTTCACATTGATCTGTGCCCGTGCATCCGCGCGGCAGATGCCGGAGACAATGCAGGTGCCGCCTTTGCGCACGCTGTCGTAGGCTTGTTCGATCGGGCGCGGCAGGCCGATGGCTTCAAAGGCATAGTCCACGCCCAGGCCGTGGGTGAGATCCTTGATGGCCTGCACGGGATCACAGGTGCTGGCATCCACAAAATGGGTAGCCCCCATCTGGCGGGCGTGGGTTTCTTTGCTGGCTACGGTATCCACCGCGATGATCTGGGTGGCGCTGACCATGCGGGCTCCTTGGATGATGTTTAAGCCGATGCCGCCTGCGCCATAGATGGCGACGGTGGAGCCGGGCCGCATCTTGGCCGCATGGATGACGGCACCGACTCCGGTGATGACTCCGCAACTGATGAGCGCGGCTTTCCATAGGGGAAAGCTGGGGTCGATCTTCACCACTGCGGCCTCGGGCATGGTGGAAAGGCTGCTGAAGGTGGACACGCCTGCGTAGTGCCGAATGCTGTCTCCGCGTGCATTGCGAAAGCGCGTCTGCCCGTCTGGCATGGTGCCGGTGAAGCGCATGGAGGTGCCCATGTCACAGAGGGCTGGGCGGCCGTCCAGGCAGTAGTGACAACGCCCACAGGAGGCACGCCAAATGGGGATGACGTGATCTCCCGGCTGCACGCTGGTGACACCGGGGCCGACTTCATCCACCACGCCTGCGCCTTCATGACCGAGGATGATGGGGCAGGGCATGGGCAGGTCTCCCTTCATCACATGCAGATCACTGTGGCACACACCGGCGGCTTTCATCCGCACCGTGACCTCGCCCGCCTGGGGCGGTAGCACGGTGACTTCTTCGATCACCATGGGTTGATTGGCTTGGTAAAGGACAGCGGCGGGAGCAGTGCGCATGGTATTTTCCCCCATGATAAACCCGAAGTCTGCGATTGAACGCGGAATCTGGGATTAGATAGCTTTGGCCCTGCCGCGTGTGCGTTTGACCGGTTTCGGGGCGGTGGTCGGGCGGAAGGCATCGCCAAAAAGGTATTGGCGGGCACTGTCCACCTGGTTCATGACGCGATTGATCCACTTCGTGAAATCCTTGCCGAAATGCTCGTCCGCCTCTGCATCCAAGAGCGCCTGATTCAGGCTGGCATGCTGGGAGCGGAGTTCCATTTCCAACTGGAACCCAATCTCAGGGATGTAGAGTTCCACGGCCTCGAACATGTCCATGACACGGGAGGCATAGCTGGTGTCCCAGACTTTGTCGTCATCCTCATAGCTGCTGGTGATGAGGTGGGCGATGGTGTACTCCGCGTTGTCAGAATAAACCTCGGCCGCTTCTAAAACAGCATCGAAGCTGTCATGATCACTCGTGACCGGAATGACGATGGAGAGACTGACGCTGGCTTCCTGGAAAACGAGATCCAGCTGATCATTCTGGTAGAGTTTTTCAAAAAAATCACCCATACCAGTCGCCACTTCCAGAAGCGTGATGGGACTTTCATCCAGGAGGTCCAGCAGGCTTTCCGAAGTCAGCGTGTTGGCATCATAGACCCGATCGGAAGCCCCACGGGGAGCTTCTTCGACCAGGGAAACCAACTGGTAGGGAGCACCATATTGGTTGAGATAACGGGCACAGCAATGAGCCAGCGTGCTCTTGCCAGTGGAAGGATAGTCATTCTGGATGAGGATCAGCTTTTTCATAATATTTATCCGGCTTCGTTAATATTCTATGAATTATTAAAATTATTGCAAGCATAAATAATTCGTATTTCCATAATTTCTGTAAAACCGTGCCTTTTGCAGCTTTTAGCCGCCGATTTCACCTTCAGCGCATGGAATCCGCTTGGGCGGCGTTAAAAGAGGCGTGATGAAGTTTCGTATTCTCTTTCCTGTCCTCTTGATCGCCTGCCTGAGCTTGCCTGCGCAGACCAGCACCCCACCCCCTGCCCTCACGGAATATCAGGGCCGCGTGATCGCCCAGACCATGCACTGGCAGGGCGCGGGCTGGCTGATCCGGCACAAGCGGGATCGTGAAGAATCCACCCTGCTCATGCGTGAGGAACTGAAGTTAAAACCAGGCATGACCGTCTGTGACATGGGCAGCGGCAATGGCTACCACACCCTGCCAATGGCCGAAGCCGTGGGCAAAGAAGGCAAGGTCTATGCCGTGGAGATCCAGCCGGAAATGATCGAGATGCTCAAATCACGCGCTGCCGTGAAAAACATCACCAACATCGAAAGCATCATTGGTGATCCCTATGACCCCATGCTGCCAGCAGGCAGTTGTGACCTCATCCTGCTGGTGGATGTGTACCATGAATTTGCCTACCCAGAGCAAATGCTCACCGGCATGCGCAAGGCCCTGAAGCCAGATGGCGTCATCGTCATGGTGGAATACCGGGCTGAAGACGACAGCGTCCCCATCAAGCCCGAGCACAAGATGTCGAAGAACCAGATCAACAAAGAGCTCACACGCAACGGCTTCAAACTCGTCCGCGAATTCGATGGCCTCCCCTGGCAGCACATGATGTTTTTTGGCCGCGTGAATTAAAACAGCGCCGTATTGGGAGCGCCGACGTCTCGTCGGCATCGTTCGCCCCTAGCCACCACGATCTCCCGCGAAGCGTCCCCCTCGTAGCTGCCTGCGCCAGCAGGTGGGTGAGTGGCCTAGAGCTTTCAAAGCGTGAGAACGGTTTCCCGCGAGACGCAAGAAACAGCACGCGGGACGCCAATAGTGTTCGGCACATCATTTGCAGCCAGTCCAACTTTTTTCAAAAAGTGC
>JAOZVT010001045.1 GCA_025869455.1 Prosthecobacter sp. | reverse complement strand
CCCGAGAAGGCGCATTAGAGATCCCCACGAGCTGGACTGCCGCCTGGGTGCCGATGACGAGGACTCCAAACACGACCATAGTCAGCAGCCTAAGACGACTCAGCGAGAATCCCGACAGCCCCCGCTGCCAGAGATTTGGCCAGACTCGAAAAGTGTGGTTGCTGTTTGCAGGCGTGTTCATTGGTTGGAGGAAAGGACGGAGACGGGGTGTCGGCGGGCGACACGAAAGGTGAATTCCCGAGATTCCTGAAGGGCGATCCGCTCCTTTTGGATAGCAGGTATGGTCGGGTCGAAGTAACTCTGCGCGGATCGGCTGCTGATGACCTTCAAGGTCACCTCGACGTAAGCGGCAACAGGGGGAGTCACTGCGGAATCCGACAAAGGAGGCGGGGCTCCAACCGTTTCAGTGGGGGGAATGAGTTTAAGTTCCTGATCCCGCTGGCTGATTTTGAACCCAATGACATTCTGGGCCACCACTTCAGCGAGGTTATCCACCTTGCAGCTATCTGTGAAAAGTTCGGCGGGGGCGGTTCCCAGTTTGGTAAAGGTTTCCTCACTCGGGATTAACCTTCGGAACAAGGCGTTTGGTGCATTGGGCTGATCTGTCTCAGGAGCTATGAAGTAGGTGACCCCGCAGATGTCACTGAATGCCTCACTGGAGGGTTGCCCCTCATGAGGAACCTTGCAGAGAAAGGCTAAAACATCGACGGTTTCACCCTCGGTAGTCTCCAGTTTCGTGATAAGATCATCAACTTCCTCACCGTCATGGCGAATCGGTGGCACGATCAGGTTGAGCTCCCTCTCCAGCAGATGCAGAGCCGCGCGTGCCTCGCCAAAAGTTTCACTACGGGCAGCCGTGCTAGTCCACGTATCCAAGACACCGGATAACAGTGTTAGCAACAAGGTGAGCATGAGAACCGAGAGCGTTGTGGCAATGAGTAGCTCCAAGATGCTGAATGCGCCTTGTTTCACCTGCTCCCTTAGCCTGGAAAGATGGCCTTTCATAAAGGGGCACTCTCCTTCCTCGGGAATGCGATTTTGGTAACAAAGCGGTGGGATTTGGTATTGGGGGAAGATCCCAGAGAGCGCACCCGAATTTCCACCTGACAAAAACCCGAACGATCCGTTTCCGGCGTGATCGTCATTTCGGCGATCAATCGGGCATTCGGATTGGCTAGAGGAACCGGTTGCCCCTCAAAATCATAATAGCCGTGGTAGATGAGCTTCTGGCTTAAATCTATGGCTTTAATGAAGCCACCGTCATCCGTGATCTGCGTGATGAATCTACCTTTGAATGGTGAGTTGATGGGGGGCGTTCCACCTGGCCCAATCGCCTTCACTTTGACGGCAGACAAGGTATCCACAGAAGGCACAAGATCCCGAACGATCTGCTGGGCGATGTGTGCTGCACGTGTCTCCGTGACGGAGTCTGCAGAGATGAACATGAGCTGCGGGAATAGCCCCAAAACCCCAACAAACATGGCTAAAATCCCCAGGGTGATCACTACTTCCAGGAGTGTGAAGCCTTTGGCCCTACAAAATGACTTTGAGCAGGTTAAACTAGTTATACGAGTTAATTCAGACCTCTGTAAAGTAACCTGACTTTGCAGCTTTATCGCTAGCGTAACTCGCTTGTTTCCCAGAACCTTGCGATTCAGGTCTGTGGGAGACTTCGAGTTGAAGGATAAGTTTCTCATGAACGAGAAACAAATATAAGCGTCAATGAATTTGTCGTTTATTTCAGTGATACAATTACGTAACAAAACTAAAAACGTTGGTATTCAACGTTTTATGATGAATATCGAGTCGTTTGTTTTTCTTTACCAAGAGATGGTAAAGATATGAAAACAATTATCTCAGTTAGAACTTTGGCCCTGAAAAATTCGTTTTTTTGACGATTTCAAAAACGGGAGCTGAGAGTGGTCACTTGGGCTTCTCAATATGCCGATCTTCAAAAATGGGGGGGTGAAAAACGGCCTTTATCACGTCTTTACCTTCGTGCAACTGCCCCATGTTTCAATTATGTAACAATAAGGATGTCGCTGGGATTGCCTAGTGATACACCATGATCTCATGAATTTTTCGTCTTCACTGAGCAATTTTCGGGTTCTTGCCAAACAAAGTCTCCACGCTGCCTCTGCAGCGGCAGCTCAGACCTCTAGGCTGTGGTGGTTGCCTGAAATTTGTGGGCTGTTATTTGTTTTTGTATTGGGTGCTGGCCAAGCTCCGGCGGCTGTCATTTATTACACTCATGGGACCTCAAATGGAGGATTAGCTAGGATCGCTATTCAAGAGCAAACGGGGCAGTGGCAGGGCCACCAAGCCATCGAAGGCCCCACGCTTAACCACCCCAAGAAATTGGTCATCACCCAGGATGGTGGCTATGCCATGGTGACTTCGGAAGAGACGGATTTGACTTGGTTTTTTCAGCTTGGGAGTGCCCCTAAATTCCTTAAGGAATTGAAGCTCGGTTCCGAGACCAGTGAGATAGCCATGATTGGCAATCGTGCACTGTTGTGCGCAGGTGAAGGTTTTTTTTACGCCATTGATCCTCAGAAAGCGAAAATTGAAAAAACCTGGAATGCGGAAACAGATCTTTCACCTTCAGGGCGCAAAGGAGAAGACATCCTCTATTTACCGAATGAGCAGGTGGCTCTGGTAAGTTTTCAGAAGGATAGCAAGAAAGGCAAGCACCTGGGGAATCGCCTCGTGGTTTTTGATCCGCAGCGTTTTGCCGCCAAATACGATCTGCCATTACCACGCGATCATCCTGAGTTGCATATTGCCAGTGACTTGCGTGAGCAGGGGCCTAGCCCTGAAGTCATTCTGGTGGCTAAAAAATGCAATACCTTGGTCTTAACTTTGGATTTGTATGGGGCACTCGCTTTTGCGGATATGAATGCCGCCCTGAGCGGTCAGTGGAAGAATCTAGAATATCTGCCTACTTCGTTGGGGGGAGAGTGGGGCACGGCGTTTCCTGACCGGGGTTTGATGTTTGAGATTGGGGGTAAAGAACACATGCTTATTAGCAACGCCTCAGATCAAGGAGGAATCGTCTTGGTGAATGTAGCAGAACGTAAAATTACGCAGAAATTTCCCTGTCAGGCGGGGGCGGAATTGCCAGTTTGGCTGCCTACGGCTAAGAAAGCAGTGACCGTCATTTCTGGTAAAGTAAAGGCGCGCGAAAGTTCCG
>JAOZVT010001044.1 GCA_025869455.1 Prosthecobacter sp. | reverse complement strand
GTAAAAATCGTGAAATCTCCCAATCCGTGGACAATCGCAAGGGTCTGGCGTCCGACAGCGCGTAGCATAAAGCAGTACCCTCACGCACCCAAGCTCATCGTGCAACGTCTTGGTGAGGACTTCTTTGAATTGTCACCTTATAAAACCGACTCTTCATCTCCCCCTGATATTCGCCCCTCGTTAAGGATGAACGGCAAACAACCTTGTATTGTGCAGTTTGGGGAAAAATGAAAAAAGATCGTCTCACAAAACACGCGCCCCACTGCTTGACGCCTCCCCTAGTTCAGCCAAGGGTGAACCTCCATGCGCTTTCGTTCCTTCCAAGGCCTCGTCCCTACCCCCGAACATGCTGCCGATGTCGCAGCCGTCCCTTATGATGTCGTCAATCGTGAGGAGTCCTACGCTCTTGCTCACGACAAGCCTTTGAACCTGCTTCATGTCGATCGGGCAGAGATTGACCTGCCTCTGGAAGTGGATCCCTACTCCCCAGAAGTGTATGTAAAGGCACGGGAGAATTTTGAAAAGCTCCAGGAAGCAGGTGCCCTCGTCCGCGAAAGCGCCCCTAGCCTTTACCTGTATCGCCAGACCATTGGCGAACACAGCCAGACTGGGCTTGTCGGCGTCTGCCACACGGAAGATTACGAAAACGACGTCATCAAAAAACACGAAAAGACACGTCAGGACAAAGAAGACGATCGAACCCGCCTTGTGGATACCCTCAGTGCCAACACGGGTCCAATCTTCCTGACCTATCGTGGAATTCCGGCCATTGACCTGATCATCAATGACTTCCGTCTGAGCAACGACCCCGTGCATGACTTTACTGCGCCAGATGGCGTTCGTCATCAGGTCTGGCGTCTGCCTGTCGGCATCTGTGCTGACATTGAACAGCTCTTTGCTCATCAGGTACCTGCCGCTTATGTGGCCGATGGTCATCACCGCGCCGCGAGTGCATTCCGCGTCAGCAAGCACCGCAAAGCCTCCAATCCTGAGCACAACGGCACCGAAGACTACAACTGGTTCCTCTGCGTGCTTTTCCCTGGCAATGAGCTGAATATTCTACCCTACAACCGTGCGGTAAAAGATCTGAACGGTCATGAACCCGAAGCCTTCTTGGCTGAAGTGGGTAAGATCTTCAAGGTCACTCCGACTGAGGAAAAAACACCCACAGCTCCGGGTCATTGCAGCATGTACCTGGGTGGCAAATGGTATGGCCTGGAATGGAAAGCAGAAGACGATGCTAGCCCGATTGATCAATTGGACGTAAGCATCCTTCAAGATCGCCTGCTCAATCCCCTGCTCGGCATCGAAGATCCCCGCACCAGCAAGCGCGTGGACTTCATTGGCGGCATTCGTGGCACGGCCGAACTGGAAAAACTCGTGGACGCTGGCCAACACGCCGTGGCTTTTAGCATGTACCCCGTGACCGTGGATCAACTCATGGCCATCTCTGACGCCACTCAGATCATGCCGCCGAAGAGCACCTGGTTTGAGCCCAAGCTGCGTTCCGGTTTGTTCATTCACACGTTCTAGGCCCTGCGGCTAAGATCCCCTTAAAAAGATCATTGACGCTTGAATGGCGGGCTTGCTAATCTTCATGGAAGATTAGCAAGCCATGAAACACCTTCGTTTCCTTTTTTTCTTTGCCTGGGTCCTGCCAGTCCAGGGTCAAACCAAGTCATCTCTGTTGCCAGACAAACTGACGGCTCTGAGAGAAAACTATGTGAGAGCGATGGAGAAGGTTAGCACGCCAGTGCGCCGCACCTATTTACAGGAACTTCAAAAGTTGAAGGATGAGTATGTCAAAGCCGGGAATCTCCAGGCGGCGTTGGCCGTAGATGAAGAGATCAAGACCCTCAATATACAAATCCCCCTGCCCACAACAAACCAAAGCAGTTTGATTGGGCCGAAACTGGCCACCGTGCAGATCCAGGGAGATCGCCTCCTCATACCTCTGCGAGTAGGTGAGAAGCTCTACTCCAGCACCGACTATCAGTGGATCCAGGTGCCTGAAAGTTTAGTCGGCCTGAAGTTCGCACAGCCGCGCGACCATCATGAAGGCTCCACGACATTGCGTGTGGATTCAGACGGTCTGGTTTATGTGGCCTTCACTTCCCGCTGGGGCATTGCCGATGATCAACCGGCCAAAGATGGCATGGTTTCCCGCCGAGAATTGACGAGGCAAGGCTGGAAACCTCTTGGCCGTAAGCACACCCTTGTGAGTAATGAAATCGGTTATGAATGGCTCGTCTTTGGCCGTGAATGCAAGGCTGGTGAGACTCTCACGCTTCGAACAGAGAAGTACTGCCCTCCGATCGTTCTCACCAACTGATTTCAGCCCTCACTGTGCAGGCCGCAGGTCAAAGCACACCAGTTTTTCACGCTGCCTAACAATGAGTTTGCCATTGCTTATGGCGGGTGATGAGCAACCCATGCCTTCCACTTTAGCACGGGCAAGTTGATGGTAGCCGCTGGGATCAGCCTTCACCATCCGCAGGTGCGTGCCATTGTTCTCATAAACGATGAGCTTGCCATCCACGATGATGGGAGAGGTGATGGTACTATTAACCTCGTTTTCCAGCCAATTGACCTTGCCTGTGGCCAGTTCCACGCACTGATGTTTGTTTCCGCAGGTCAGATAGACGTGATCTTCGTGGATGATCGGGCTGCCGCTATAACGCATGGTTACCCAAAAGTGTGACCACTTGGCCTGAGGCGGAGCATCCTTCACATATTCATAAGCCCGCAGGCCCACGCCTTTGGCACCGCTGTAAATCACCAGCCAGTCTCCGTGCGTCACCGGGGTGGATTGCCCGCCGCCTTCCACGGTCCATTGAACTTTCCCATCCTGGGGAGAAAGGCCGTACACCGCATTGCTACCCACGATCAATAACACAGGCTCACCTGAAGCCGGTGTCCACAACATCGGACTCCCCGTATTGCCCTTGGCGTCCTTTTGTTCCCAAAGCAGGGCACCATCTTTTGTGGAAAAAGCTTGGGCACGTCCGGCAGCCATGTAAACGATATCACCCACAACCAAGGGCGAAGCCGCAGGCCCGCCGACGGGAAGCTCTGCCTTCCAGAGCATTTTGCCATCCTTTTGGTTCAGGCAATAAAGGTGGGTGCTGCCTGCCGCATAGACTTTTTCATCCACCACCGCAGCGGTACTGCTGGAACTACGTCCCGTGGGTTTCCCTTCGAAT
>JAOZVT010001043.1 GCA_025869455.1 Prosthecobacter sp. | reverse complement strand
CTCCACCGTTCGGTTCAGGCCACCCGACGCATTGTCCATACTATTGGTGCCTTCCAAAGGATCATCAAAAGTCACCTCTAGGCTGCCCTCAGAATCTCCCACTGCTCCCACCACCGGATGCCAACGGCTAGTCTGATTCAATTCAGAGAGACAGCGCCCTGTGTAGTCCAGTGCTTCTTGCATCATGTCCACACCGATCACCTGGATTTTTGGATTTTTTGACAACCACCAGCGGCTGGTGATTCCCACATTCACACCGACTTCAATCACGGCACCTGCATTTTCATGAATGAGTTTTTCCACATCTGGGTGACGCAATTCACCCAGAATAAAATTGTCCATGTAGTTCGCCGCTTCCCTCCAGTTCGTTAGACGAATCAGAGGGTCCATCTGAATAGGAAACCACAGGCAACGGAAGACAAAGACGGCTAATGCTAGGTAACCACCTTTCCAACCGTACTGCTTTACACTGCTTAAAAAAGCATACGGCAAGGCAGCAAAGAGGCTTCTCCAGTAAGCGCGATTCATTTTGTATCAATGGTTAGTCTCAGGCCTTCTCTGTGAAGAGAATCCGTGCTTCAGGAGAACGTGGCACATCACTGATGATTCGATGCCCTGCACGATCCAGAAGAGTCAGACAGGCCTGATGAAGCTCATCTGAATGGGTTTCCAAAACAAACGCCTTAACTTGAGGCAGGTAATCTCCAAACCCACACAAGGCGGCAACCTCCGCACCTTCAATGTCCATCTTCACCAGATCCGGCAGAGGAATCACGCCTTCAGTAATCAGCCGATCCACCCGCCGTGCCGTCACCTGGATTTCATGCCAGTCTCCAGCTTCTTCCACCTCCAGCACATGCTGCCCACCCGTACGCTCAGGATGCACGGCAAAGCGTAGGTTAACATTGTCTGTATCGCTGATGGCGATCTGATAGGCTTGGCATCCTGCCCAACCTGCATAGTTAGCTGTCAGCATTTCGTATTCCGCAGGAGAAGGCTCAAATCCAAATATCTGCGCCTGGGGAAACAATGACTTCATGTAAAAACTGCCCAGCCCAATGTTTCCGCCGATGTCCAGAATCGTCTGAGGTGAAAACGATAGCTGGTTTAAGCAGCGATAGTCCTGCTCCATGAGCACCTCCACCATCAGGATAGCATCCGCCTGAGTGTGTCGCATCAGCAACTTGGGGGCACCTATCGAGGTCGTTTCTACGCTAACACGGCCACCGCGAAATGTTCCAAGCCCACCGTAGCAGGCGCAGAGCCGAAGAAGCTCCACCTTATCCGCAAACCTCTGGCCCAATCGCATCGCGACTGCGGCCATGGAGAGTTTTCGGCTCAGTCCCATGTCTATGTCTCGCCGCTTGTAGAAGCAGAGATCTACTCCATGAAGGCAGCTTCCACGTACTCACACATCACATGCCCGGCCAGCAAATGGCATTCCTGAGCATAAGCGGTGATGGAAGTTGGGACGCAATAAGCATGATGTGCCAGAGCGGCGCAATCGCCCCCCTTCTGAGCGGTGAAAGAAACCACCACACAACCTGCCTCACGGGCGGCTTTCAAGCCCGCCACCACATTCTTACTGGTGCCAGATGTGGAGATCCCTACGACGACATCTCCCGGCTGAGCGAGAGCTTCCACCTGGCGGGCAAAGACGGTTTCAAAGCCATAGTCATTGCTATGCGCCGTGAGAACGGAGGTATCCGTGGTCAATGCCAACCCACCCAGAGCGCGGCGGTTCAGCCGATAACGCACGCAGAGTTCAGCCGCCAGATGCTGGGCATCCGCAGCACTTCCGCCATTGCCAAAAAACAGGATTTTCTTCCCAGCCTTCAAGGCATCCACCCAAGCTTGAGCAATGGCAGACAGTGTCTCCTGGCATTCCTCCAGACGCTTAATCGTGGTGAGATGACCCTCAATGTGGCCCTGAAACATGGTGTTAAAATCAGACATAATCGGTCAATCCTCAAAGGCTTGTAGCAGTTCGTCTTTCATCACTCGCGCTGTCCCTAACTTACCTACCACAATACCGCTCGCATGGTTAGAAATATCTGCCGCTTTTTCGGCACTCAGACCCACAGCCATCGCCAGGGTTAGGAAAGCGATGGCGGTGTCTCCGGCTCCAGAAACGTCAAATACTTCACGGGCACGTGTCGGGATGTGATGCGGAGCTGCGTCACGTTGAAAAAGGATCATGCCATGCTCACCCAAGGTGATGAGAACCTTCCCGACGGCCCACTGGTCGAGGAGTTGCTCCCCCACTTCCAGCAGACGTTTGTCTTCCAGCGGAGGTCCAGGGGTACGGTGATCCTGAATACCCGCCGCAGCAAAGGCCTCCAAGCGATTCGGTTTAACTAGGGAAGCCCCACGCCAACTCAAAGGGTTGTGTGGAGAAGGGTCCACGGTCACCAGTTTGCCCGCAGCTTTTGCCAAACCAAGAACACGATCCGCAAAAGCCTGGGTCACGAAGCCTTTGCCGTAATCTTCAATGATTAGCCCATCCAGATTCGGCAACATGGACTCAACACCACGGCAGACTTCATCCAATTCCTCGTGGGAGAGTTTCTGAATCATCTCCCGATCCACCCGCACCAAGTGCTGCTGACGCGCAATGATGCGGGTCTTGGCGATCGTTGGCAAAGTGCTGCTCTCCAGCATGGGATCTGTATTGACGCCCTCCTCATTCAAAAGGCGGCGCAATTCACCTGCCGCGCTGTCTTTGCCCACACGCCCCATCAGGTACGCATGCGGCGTGAAAGCCGAAAGGTTGCGCGCCACGTTAGCAGCGCCTCCAGGAAAGGTGGTTTCCTTGGTCACCTCCACAATCGGCACAGGAGCCTCGGGTGAAATGCGGCGCACCGCACCCCAAATAAAATGGTCCAGCATGACATCCCCAATCACGAGAATGCGGGCACGGGAAAAAGATTCGATATGGTCGGCGATCACTGAAAAAGAAGGTCTTGGGATAACTCAAGTTTCCCAGGAGTGATAGTAGAAACGGCCCGTCTCTTCATCAACGATGAGATGCTACATTTCTAGGCTCTCCAGACTTTGAATCCTGACGTCATTTAGCGGCACGGCGCGCACGCACAGCAGCCGCCAGAGTCTCTAGCATGGTCTCTGTGCTGGCCCAGTTCACGCAAGCATCGGTGATGCTCTGCCCGTAGGTCAGCTCCTGTCCCGGTTTGGCATCTTGGCGACC
>JAOZVT010001042.1 GCA_025869455.1 Prosthecobacter sp. | reverse complement strand
ACCACGAGCGCCCAGTCACTTTCACATTGGAGGCTAGTTTACAGACCCCAATCCAAGTCTCGATTAACGGCTCGAGGTAGGTCGCCATGCCTGCCAGAAACAGGGAGTAGCCAGCTAGGAGTGCTCCCATGCGGCCAATGAAATTATGCGTGACCACACTGGGCTGATCCGTGGGACTCAGGTGACTCCACGCGGGTAAATCGCGCGGATCATAAGAAACGAGCGCCAGCAGATACATCGCCGCCAGCACAAGCATGGCGATACCTACAGCGTCGTTCCAAGGGCTTTCTTTCTCCTGCACACGGGCACGGGCAGGTCGGGATTTTGCGAGTTCGGCAGCCATGGAAATTGGGAAGCGAGAATTAACTCAGCGTATTAGACAATCAATATTACCGAAATAAATCAGCAACTCAATCCCGAAGGTGACTCAAATTCGAATTTCCATATCAAACCACAGGTTTACCTGGGTACGGTGTCACTCCTAGCTCGAGATATTTTTGTGAAATCGCCACATATTTCAGGGCTAAGCGGGCATTGGCGCTCTGCTCCTCTGCGGTTAATGACCGAATCACCCGCGCTGGAGAACCCACCACTAAGGAACCCTCAGGGATGATTTTCCCCTTTGTGACCAAAGCCCCTGCGGCGACAATGCTGCGTGCACCGATCACGGCTCCATCCAAAATGATGGCTCCCATGCCGATCAGCACTTCATCTTCCACGGTGCAGGCATGAACGACAGCTCGGTGGCCTACCGTCACGCGATCCCCTAAAATACAGGGATATTCATCGCTTACATGCAGCACACACCCGTCCTGCACATTGCTTTGTGTCCCCACAATGATGCGATTGATATCCCCCCGGAGAATACTGCCATACCAAATGCTACTTTCAGCGCCAACCTCGACGCTTCCAATGATGACTGCGCCAGCCGCCACAAAAGCGGTCGGATGAAGGGCCGGTTCAGACTCTGGAAGTAGGAATTTTTTTAAAGGTGCATAGCTCATGAGTCCGCATAGTTACAGGGGTTCCGGCGATTTTAATGTTTGACGTAGTAGCTCGGTTGGAGTCTTAATCGCGGATTATTCCGGTTAACACCAACCGCGGATTATCTCAACTCAATCGACAACCAATACCAGCACCAACATGAACAAAGCTGAACTCCTGGAACTTGTGCAGAAAAACCTCGGCGCAGAAACCTCCAAGCGCGCTGCCGCAGATGCTCTTGACGCCGTCCTTACCGCACTGGCTAAGGGCATCAAAAAAGAAGGCAATGTGCAGCTCATCGGTTTTGGCACCTTCAAGGTGGCCAAGCGCGCTGCTCGTACAGGCCGTAACCCAAAGACTGGTGAATCCATGAAAATCAAGGCGTCCAAGAACGTCCGTTTCGTCGCTTCCAGCGCTCTGAAAGGCTCCCTGTAATCGGCTCTTGATTCTTCCCTGAATCACACAAAACCCCGCTCCTTCGTTTGAAGGGCGGGGTTTTTAATTATCTACCAGAATCAGGTCTTAAGCATGGGCTAACTCATGCCCATCTTTCATCCGGCCACGGTATTCGGTAGGTGACTCGTTAGCGATGCGGCGGAAGCTACGATTGAAGTGGGACAGGCTCTGGAATCCCACATCATAGGCCACTTCGGTGATGCGTGCGGCGGGTCTCATGAGCATGCGTTTGGCTTTTTCAACACGTGCACGATTAACAAAATCAGTGAAGGTTAGGCCGGTGCTGCGTTTGAAGATTTTGCAGAAGTGAAAGGGACTCACATTCACGGCCTTGGCCACGGCTTCCAGCGTCATCGGCTCGGCCAAATGTGCGTGGATGTAAATCTTGGCATTTCTTACCGCATCTGGCTCATGCGTGGCATGGGCAAAGAGCATCCGGTGGGCACATTCACCCAGCTGGAGAGCAAAGGAACTGAGTAAGGAAGTAGCAGCTTCATAACGCGCAGGTTCCATTACTGGAATTTGGTGAAAATGTACTCGGGCAGAGCGCACTTCATCCGCATTGCGGTCATCTTCTAGGAGCGCATGGGCCAGCGGTGCGAAGGTTTGTGCATTGGCAGGCTCCAGTCGGACTCCCCCAGTTTGCAACAAGGCCACCGGATTCTTCCCAACTCGAACAGGGACAAAGGTTTCCACCACACCTGAAATGCTCTTCTCTGTCGTCATGGACTCAATGTGCTCAAGATCTCCCTGGGCGCGAAGGGTGAGGGGCAGACTGGTCAACGTATGGAAAGCACGTTGATACTGCTGAAAAAGATCACTTTCAGCCAGGGTTTCAATGAAGCGTTGGCGACCGTTGTTCTGGGATGCGTGAGTTTGCATAGGGTGGTGTGTTGATTGACACACCGATACTAGGTGGCGCTTCACCTCTCCTCTATTGGTGGCGGCTACGGCACAAAACGTGGTGGGTTACCGCAATTTAGGTCTAGTGGAAACCATTAGCGGTGCGTTTCACACCCTATACCTTATTTTGGCTTTCTACCCACTGGACCGCATACCTGACTAGAGCGGCCCCATCCGTGATCGCTAACTTATCTTTAATGTGGGCACGATGAGCCTCCACCGTACGGGCACTGATGCACAAGCGCTCCGCAATGATTTTGGTAGCTACACCCTGCCCAATCATCTCTAACACTTCGAGTTCACGATCCGTCAATGTTTCCAAACTCACCGCTTTGGCCCGATTTCCTGTTACCTGCTCCAGCATTCGGCTGGCCATGCTTTCACTCACATAAATGCCGCCCGAGAGAACCTTTCGTGCGGCGGCAATCAAATAGTCCGCTGCAGCTTCCTTCATGATGTAACCACGGGCACCAGCGCGTAGTGCCCGTTCCCCGTACATCGCTTCATCATGCATGGAGAGCACTAGACAAAGTGTGCCTGGATGCATGGCCTGAATATCTTTGAGCAGTTCCAGCCCATTTTTATCGGGTAAGGTCAGATCAATGACCACCAAATCGGGTTTGAGATTGGTGACGGCTGACAGTCCGTCTCGTGCATTACCAGCCTCTCCACAAACAGTGAGTCCTTCCTCAGCACGGATCAATTGCGCCAAGCCGTGGCGCATGATGGGATGATCATCAATGAGGAGAAGACGTTTCACGGCTTCTTGCGCGCAGGGGTTGGTTTTAGGCTTGGAGGAACGGGAACGCTGCATCGGACAACGGTGCCTGCAAAGTCATCG
>JAOZVT010001041.1 GCA_025869455.1 Prosthecobacter sp. | reverse complement strand
GTCAACCCTGAAAGGGTTGGTTCTTTAACCTCTCAGCCCAGGGGTCTGGCGACCCCTGGCTATTCATGGGGAATCCCGCTGGGATTCAAATGGAAGTCCAGGAGTCAAAAAGGAACGTAGATCCACATTGAACCCGAACTCTAGAGCTTAGCCCGCTAAAGCTCCGTCCCAAATTTGAACCTCTATTTCATCACCTTGGTAGAATATCTGAATCCCGCTGGGATTCAGATACTTCAGAAATACTAAAAGGATTTCAGGAAAGGCGACGCAATCGAGAATTGAAAGAGTTAGCAGCTTGCCTGTCATGAAAATATCAAAAACCTAATTCGTTATCCGCTATAATCTGCGGCGTGATTCACAATCACTAGAGTCAAAGCCCTCTCATTTCACGGTTTGCTTAAGCTTGCCTGGAGCGAAAAATTCAGGAAAGAGGGTTGGCTCACGCCTCACTTTTGTCCTAACCTGCTCTTGCAATCCCCTCTCACGTTTATGTCCACACCTCCGAATTCCGCTGGAACAATCTCTGAGACCACTCTCTGGAAGGGACACACGTCCCAGTGGGTTCACTTTTGGTATTACCTTTTTTGCATCGTCTTGGCCATTGGCTGCCTAGCCGGGGCTGTCGTCACCGCTGGACTTGCCGCTATTGGTTTGGTGGTGCCTTTGCTCATGTGGGTCATCCGCTGGTGGGCCACCAAATGCACCGCCTATGAACTGACCACTCAGCGCCTGAAAATCAGCACGGGGATTCTGAACAAGCATCTGGATGAGTTGGAGCTCTTTCGCGTCAAAGACTACTCCATGACCCAACCGCTTTTCCTGCGCATGATGGGGCTGGGAAATCTGACCATGGTGACTTCTGACATCAGCACTCCCACCGTTTCCATCAAAGCCATTGCCCAGGTCGAAAAAGTCCGTGAGATGCTCCGCACCACCGTTCAGACCGAGCGGGATCGCAAGCGCGTCCGCGCCTTTGATGTGGATGACAATGATGGTGACGGGATGCTGCACGATTGAGTCGCGCGCTCCATTCATTCTTTTGTTAGGCGAATTGGCTGTAAAGCTGCGACTTGCCAGCATCAATCTCTTGCCTGTACTTTCCTAACAGCAAGCATCGAAACGAGCCAGCCAAGCCGAAACCCAACGCTGGGTTTCGGCCTAACAAATAACGCAATACTCTCCGGTTACAGTCCCCAACCTGGGCGGTATTCGCGGCTCCAGAGTTTTTCGCCTTCGGGGTTGTCAATCATTTTGCCGGTCTTCGGATCGCAGCGCACAACGGTGTTGGTGCGGTAAGCGATGTTCCCCAGGTGGCAGAGCATGGTGCTCTTTTGACCTTCATCAATGGGGCTGTTTAGCTTGGCCGTGCCACGGATGGCATCCAGGAAGTTGCCCATGTGGGCAGGGTCACCGCCACCAGCAGCTTTCTCGGTGCTGATCGCTTTGCCCTTCGGATCGTAGATGGTCCAAGAGTCACGGCCAATGCCCATGGTGCCGTTGTCGCCATAGAAAACGACCTCAGCCAAGGGCTTCTCTGCCGCGCGTGGATGGCAGGAACTCTGCACCCATTCGAACCCGGATTTGCCGAAATCAAAGACGGCTGTTCCTGTGTCTGGGGTTTCTTGCTCATCGTCGTAAAAGTAGCGTCCGCCATTGTAGGTGACCTTCACAGGATAGTCCGCTTTCAGGCCCCAGCGCAGGATGTCCATGGTGTGGATGCCATTGTTACCCAGCTCGCCATTGCCCCAATGCCAGAGCCAGTGCCAGTCATAGTGAGCATACTTTTTGATGTCGTGTTTCGCATCATCCGGCACGGGCCCCTGCCACATGTTCCAATCCAAATCCGGGGAAGAAGGCAGGGCGAGTTGACCCACAGCTTTGCGTGAGTTGTAATAAAAACCCCGGCCAAAACGCACTTCACCGACGGCACCGCCATGCAGGGCTTCGATGGCTTCTTTCATCCAAGTGCGGCGCTGATTGCCCATCTGGACGAGGCGATTGTACTTCTTCATGGCGGCGACCAGGGCCTCAGCCTCGCCAGGGTTTTGGCTGCCGGGTTTTTCCACGTACACGTGTTTGCCTGCCTGCATGGCCAAGATGGCCATGGGCGTGTGCCAGAAGTTCGGCGTGGCGATGAAGACCGCTTCCACGGATTTGTCTTCCAGGATTTTGCGGACGTCTCTCACGCCCGTGCAGGAAACGGCCTGGGAATCTGCTACGACTTTCAAGCCACGCTCCAGGCGGACAGGATCCGCCTCCGCCAAGTAAGCGATCTCTACATCCGGTAGTTTCAGCAGCGCCTGCACGTGGGCCATGCCGCGTCCCAGGGCGACCACGGCCACCTTGAGCTTCTTGCCCGCTGCGTCAGCAGACCGAAGTTGGGTGATGGAAGAGAACGCGGCGGAGAGACCGAGCACGGATGATTTTTGGAGAAGAGAACGACGATTCATGGGCACGGGATGAATCGCGCAGACTCTTCCGCGTCTTGCGCGGTGAAGATACCGGCTCCGATACTTTTCGAACTTATGGGGAGCCGGTCGGGGACCAGTTATCGGTGGTCGGACCAGCTAACTGAACACTGAACACCGCTCCTCACGACTGCCAAACAAAGGTCACCGGCTTATCAATGTCTGGATGGACACTGTGGTGAACGGGGCAGGCCAAAGCGGTGGCTTCCAGGATTTTGCGATCTGGGTGATCGCCTGGGAGTGGCACTTCCAGCGTGATGGGCAGGCGGACGATGCGGCGCGGAGAGTCTTCGCTCATGTGTTTTTCCACACTGACTTTCATGCCGACGAGGTCGTAGCCCTTTTGCTGGGCTTTGATGTTCATGACCGTGGCCATGCAGGTGGCTAGAGCGGTGGCGACGAGATCTGTCGGCGAGAAGGACTCGCCTTTGCCATGATTGTCCACGGGAGCATCCGTGACGAATTGGTTCTGAGAAGGACCGTGGGTGGCGCGGCAGCGAAGCCCGCCTTCATAATCAACAGTGATGGAGATAGCCATGACTCCGAGATAGCTGCCTGGCGCTAAAAAGAAAGTCCGATGTCGCGTGACCTTGCGCCACTGGTGGATAAAAAACACCCTCCTCCCGAATGACATCGAGAGGAGGGTGCCAGAGTTTTTTTATGGAGAACAGCCGTCTCGGCTGTTCAGACACAGGCAAGATGCCTGTGCTCCATGCTTGAGTTTTTAAGCCGTTGGGAATTACGCTGTGGT
>JAOZVT010001040.1 GCA_025869455.1 Prosthecobacter sp. | reverse complement strand
CTAGCTTAATGAGTGGTTATGATAATTTGTACAGCTCCATTTTCGCTTTATTACCACTCCATCTTGTTGCTCATTTCATGCGTAAGCCTTGATGAGACGGTTGTCTGCTCAAGGGAATCTCGAGAAGAATATCGGGAAAGGCGGTGTGTCTGAGGCTCTGGCTTTTTAGGGGGGCTCGCGGCTGCGGCATGTGTTATTTGAATAGGGGCATGCGTGAATTGCGGGGATAAGGCTGCGTCTGTTCGGCGTTTCCTGGGCATGAAATACATCCTCCTGCTGGTACTGGCGCTGACACTGGTATCCCACGCGGCTTCTCCGCATGTGGTGTTTGTGTTTGTGGATGACTTTGGCTGGGGAGATCCCACGAGTTACGGGGGGAAGATCCCGACGCCGAACATTGATCGCCTTTCGCGGGAGGGCATGCAGTTTAGCCAGTTCTATGTGGCCTCGCCCATTTGTTCGGCCTCACGTTGTGGGGTCATCACTGGGCAGTTTCCTGCGCGCTGGCGCATCACCAGTTACCTGCAAACGCGGGAGGGAAATCGCTTGTGTGAGCAGGCGGATTTTCTGGACCCGAAGGCACCTTCACTGCCGCGTCTTTTTCAGCAGGCGGGTTATGCCACGGCCCACATCGGCAAATGGCATCTCGGTGGTGGGCGTGATGTGACGGATGCACCCAAGTTTGCGGCTTATGGTTATGATCTGGGTCTGGGCACCTATGAAAGCCCGGAACCTGCCGCTGGCCTGGGTTTAAAAACGCAGCCGTGGAGCACGGAACTGGAGCCGCAGCAGGTGCCACGCCACGAACGCACCCGCTGGATGGTGGATGAGACGCTGAAGTTTCTGAAAGCGCATTCCAGCAAGCCGTGTTTTGTGAACCTTTGGTTAGACGATACCCACACGCCTTTTCGTCCGGTGGATGGCAAGGATGCTCGTGAGTTGCCGGAAAAGTTTCGCGATGTCTTGGTGGAGACGGATCGGCAGATCGGGCGCTTGCTGGATGGCCTGGAGGCGCTGGGCATGGCCAAAGATACCCTCATTTATCTGGCGGGGGACAATGGTCCTGAGCCGTCCTTTGATCAAGCTCGCACGGCGGGTCTGCGGGGTATGAAATGGAGTCTGTATGAAGGGGGCATCCGCACGCCGCTGATCGTGCGCTGGCCGGGGGTGGTGCCTGCGGGGGTGGTGAATGCGGAGACTGTGATCAGCGCGGTGGACCTGTTTCCGACCCTGGCTCATCTGTCTGCTATTCCTTTGCCTGAAGACTATGTTTCCGATGGCGAGGATCTTTCGGCTGCCTGGAAGGGGGAGAAGGTGCAGCGCCAGAAACCTCTGCTCTGGGAATACGGTCGCAAACCCGCGATGCCGGGGAAGGGCATCCGCACCTTTCCTTATCCCAAAGAACCTGGGGCCAAATCGCCGAACGTGGCCATCCGTGAGGGGGAGTGGAAGCTGCTGCTGAATGCCGATGGCAGCCAAGAAGAACTCTACCACCTGAGCGTGGATCCGAACGAGACGCACAACCTCGCGGACGCCGAGCCTGAGCGTACGGCAAGGCTGAAGAAGCAGGTGCTGGAGTGGCGTGCGGCGCAGCCGTAGCGTGGGTGGAATATTTGGTTAGGCGCGGAGTCCCCGAGATGGTGAGGTTTTGGCAAATAGTTTTTGGGGTGTTTTTTTAGGTGGCGGTTTCTTTGCGTGAAGGTCGGTAGTGCGGATCAAAAGTGCCTGCATTGCTTGGGCTTCTCTGCCCCCCAGTCTCATTGACCAAGGCTCCTCTTTACACATGTTGGGTATCTTGTGACTTGGTATTTTCGACTGAGGTGGTGGCTGCTGGACTGGGGACTTGCGTGGGGAGGGGTTTGCTGGCAAAACTGGGCTGTCTTTTTTTCTGCGATGATAAAGCCCCCTGACGATATTGAAACCCAGACGGAGCTGATGGCTTGGTTTGAAGAGCGGGTGATGGATGCGATCTTGGCGCATGAGGCTGCGCTAGTGGCGGGGGATTGGCGGGAGGTTTTTGTGTGCGTGCGGGCGCGTTTTGAGGCGCAACTGATGGTGGCGCTGCTGCGGTGGGGGGCGGGCGGAGATGTGGCGGTCTCGCTGCGGCAATTGGTGGCGCTGGTGCTGGAGGCGGCGGAGCAGATGCGGGTGCATTTGCCGGCGCTGCAGCCTTTTCGGGAACTGCCGCTGAGCTGTTCTCTCTACCTAGCGCTGCTGGTGGATCTGCCGCATCCGCCGCTGCCGGTGGAGCTGTATGCGGCGCATGAACTGGGGGAGGTGACGCTGGCGAATCATCTGGCCGGGGCGGCGGATTTGCAGTCGTTTGTGGATGGCTTCACTCGCCTGCCTGACAGTTCGCGCTATGCGGTGCTGTATTACACGTTGCAGAATTATCTGGGGCTGGTGGTGCCGGAGTCCCAGGAATCTCAGGCGCAGCTTTTGACGAATTTGCAGGTGTGCTTTGACTGCCGGGCGGAGGATGCCTTTTACTGTGCACGCCCTGCCTATGAGGGCGGCGGCGTGGGGAATGCCTGGGTGGTGGACTTCCGCCTAGCGGCCGTTTTGAAAAAACTGGGCTGTAAGGACTCCACGCCGCATGCGCTCTGGGAAGGTGGAGAGGGCGCGGCGGTGAGGTTTGTGTGAGGTGCCGTCATCAGTCATTTGATGTCGGTGCAATGTTTGTTAGGTTGCCCTGTGCTGGGTAGTGAGGTTGCACTTGGAGCTTGATGGTGCGGGTTTTTGAGGTCTGGTGGGTGGGTATGAGTTATATCATGGTGGATGTAGAATCGGATGGCCCGATCCCGGGAGATTATTCAATGATCTGCTTCGGTGCGGTGGTGGTGGAGCCTGGGCTGGAGCGGACTTTCTATGGGCAGTTGCGTCCGATTTCGGACAAGTTCATTCCTGAGGCGCTGGCGGTCAGCGGCTTTAGCCGGGAGGAGACGCTGGCGTTTGCTGAGCCTGCGGGCGTGATGAATGCGTTTGCGGATTGGGTGCATCATGCGGCGGAGGGGCGGCCCATGTTTATCTCGGATAACAATGGGTTCGACTGGCAGTTTGTGAACTGGTACTTTCATCACTTCACGGGAGTGAATCCTTTTGGCTTTTCCTCCACGAATCTGGGCAGTCTCTACAAGGGCATGATGAAGGATACGTTTCAGACCTTTAAGCATCTGCGTCAGACGCGCCACACGCATCACCCGGTGGATGATGCGAAGGG
>JAOZVT010001039.1 GCA_025869455.1 Prosthecobacter sp. | reverse complement strand
ATTTGATGGGTGGCTTTTACCTGACTTCGGGTCTGTTTGTGGTGGTGATTCTTGGATTGATCGCGCAGGCTGCGGGCTTCTCCATTTTCCGATTTTTAGCCTACATCAAAGAAGAATTGCTGGTCGTCCTAGGCACCAGCTCATCTGAAACGGTACTGCCGCAGATGATCCAAAAACTACGCGGTCTCGGCTGCGCCCCATCGACGGTGGGATTGGTCATTCCTACTGGGTACAGTTTCAATCTGGACGGCACCAATATCTACATGGTCATGGGTGCAGTCTTCCTGGCCCAAGCCACGAACACGCCCTTGGATCTCGGTCAACAGCTCGCCCTCCTGGTCGTCGCGATGGTCACATCCAAAGGAGCCAGCGGTGTCACTGGGGCAGGCTTTATCACCCTCGCAGCCACCCTGGCCGCCGTGCCATCGGTGCCGGTGGAAGCCATGGCTCTGATTTTGGGGATTGATCGATTCATGAGCGAGTGCCGATCCCTGACAAATCTGGTGGGGAACGGAGTCGCCACTGTGGTCATCAGTCGCTGGGAGGGGGAGGTATCCGCCGAAGACCTAAGGACAAATTTGCAAGATCCCATTGTGCCGCCACCGCCAGATGCTTGACACGTTTGTCAGACGTTTCGGTTTCATAACTTGCATGCCCCTACATACCCATGCCATTTTGTAGCATGGTCGCCCGGCATTTCAGATTCCTGTCCGCGCTCATCATGGCCCTTACGGCCATGCTCTCTCCGCGTCCTCTTATGGCAGATAATTTGCGCATCGGCTTGATCGGGCTCGATTCTTCTCACAGCGAGCAATTCACTCTACGGCTGAATGATCCCGCCAATCCGAGTCACATCCAGGGCGCGCGGGTCGTCGCCGCCTTCCCTGGTGGCAGTCCTGACCTGCCTGAAAGTGCGAACCGTGTAGCTGGGTTCACCGCCACCCTGAAGGACAAATATGGGGTGCAGATCATGGGCAGCATCACGGAAGTTTGCGCCGCTGTGGATGCCGTCATGATCCTCAGCGTGGATGGTCGCCCGCATCTTTCCCAGGTACGTGAAGTGCTGCTTTCCGGTAAACCGTTCTTCTTGGACAAGCCTGTCGCCGCGTCCCTCAAGGATGTTGTCGAAATTTATCGGCTCGCCGACCAAGCCAAGATCCCCATGTTCAGCGCCTCCTCCATCCGCTGGTACCCAGGGGTGATTGAAGTAGCGACCGCCGAAGCGACACCCGCCATCGCGGCTATTTCCTACGGCCCTGCGCCCATTTTGCCTTTCCATCCAGACCTCTTTTTTTACGGTATTCATGCCACCGAAGCTCTTTTCACGGTCATGGGGACGGGTTGTTTAGAAGTCCGCCGCACCACTTCGGAAACGTCTTCTGTGATCACGGGCACTTGGGAGGGCAACCGGCTAGGCACGGTTCATGCCATTCATGCCATGCCTATGGGAGCGACTGACTATAAGCTAATCCGCTTTGGTCAAAAGGGAGTGGTGGAGCAAAAAAATCAGGGAGATTACACCCCGCTGCTTCGAGAGATCGTTAAATTTTTCCAAACAGGCCAACCGCCGGTAAGTCCCCAGCAAACTTTGGAAATCTACGCCTTCATGGAGGCGGCGGAACAAAGTAAGGCCCAGAATGGCAAAGCCATCAGCTTACGTGAGGTGCTGCGCAAAGCAGGGGCTCCTGACGCTTGGCTCTCAGCTCCAGCGCCTTCGCCTCCGACCTCTAAAAAATAAGGGCTCCAAGCGGTATTCCCGAAAGATCTTCCGCCCTCAAAGTTAGACAAAGAGAACCTGCATGGTTTGAGATCCGTCTAACACTGATTTCAGGTTCGATGCCTGGCGTATCTCCAAATCAGTATGCTCAGATGTTGATGACTAAAGCGAGTGAACAGCGCATCAATATTAGACATAAATTGAGACAAATTTAGAATTAATTCGACAATTCATTGACAATTATTTGAACAATGATCTTTTTGTCGATGTCTGGAATAACATTGTCATCAAGGGACTCTCACCTTTACCCCCCAAAAAAATCATGACTGAATTCACCGATATCGAACTAGCTCGCCAGATCGAGGAAGACGTTCAATTGATCCAACGGATCGCCGAGCGTGACTCCGTGGCATTTCAGACCTTTTACCGGAAATACTCCGGTCTCATTTTTGCTGCGATCTCCAATGTACTTAACGACCATCACGACACAGAAGATGTGATGCAGGAAGTTCTTGTTCAACTTTGGAATAAAGCCCACCTCTACGAACCCCGCAAAGGTAAGCCCCTCACTTGGCTGACCACCATGGCGCGTAACCGTGCCATTGACCGCATCCGCTCCAAGCAACGCCGCTCCAGATTGAACGACGACTTTGAGACGGAGAATAAGAAGCTTCAGTTTGAGTTTGAGGAATCCGGACATGAGATCCTCGAAGAAAAAGAGCGTGATACCGTGGTTCACAGCGCTGTTTCCAAACTGAATGAGGATCAGCGTGAAGCCATTCAACTGGCCTACTTCAATGGGCTGACTCAGGCCGAAGTGGCGGAAAGACTTAACGAACCCCTAGGAACCATCAAGGCGCGTATCCGCCGAGGTGTCAGTCGCTTAGAAGGTCTTGTGAAAGCCCGTCTTGATTAAAAGCAGGCTTCTTTAACTCCCCTGCCCGCCCAAAGATGGCGCGTCTCAATGACGCGCCATTGCTTTTGTCTTTTTCCCTTTCGGGGCAGGTTTCGCCTCTGCCGTAGGCTCGACATGCACAGGCTCACCTTTAAGCAGCTTGAGTTCCTTTTCTAGCTCAGCCAAACGGCGCGAAGTGGCGTCCAATTTTTTAGCCACCAATCGGGCTACAAATTCAAACAATGCGGCGTGGAAGGCAGGATCCTCTTCCCGAGGATGGATGTCTTGGAGAAATTTCTGATCGACAGCCAGACAGAGCGCACGAGTACCCGCGATGACCGAAGCGGCGCGTTTATCACGGTTGACCAAGGCCAACTCGCCAAAGACTTCCCCGACGCGGTTGATTTTAGCCACGCTCTTGCCTGCCACTCTGACTTCCAGCTCCCCATTGAGCAGAATGTAAATGCGGGAATCAATGGACCCCTCACGGATGATGGTATCTCCCTCATCACACTGAAGCAGGCTGGAAGAATTCAGCACTTCATC
This sequence comes from Prosthecobacter sp., assembly GCA_025869455.1. GTDB lineage: Bacteria > Verrucomicrobiota > Verrucomicrobiia > Verrucomicrobiales > Verrucomicrobiaceae > Prosthecobacter. The sequence continues at coordinate 77 of JAOZVT010001039.1, read as the reverse complement.
CAGCTGGTCCTCTGTAAAGCTGTTGAGGAATGGCACCAAACTCAGTGGCGCTGGCAATTGGCCTTCCTCATGAATAT
>JAOZVT010001038.1 GCA_025869455.1 Prosthecobacter sp. | reverse complement strand
CTGGGGCCTGGACATGGTTTTCTAAGACAGAGTCATTTCAGCGTCAAACCCCGGCATTTGCGCCACAGCATCAATGGCTAAGTGGCGCAAAGCTGGGGCATGAGAAGAAAGATAGATTTCGGCAATCATGCCCATCGTTGCCTGTTTTGGAACGATTGTGTGCAGGCCCATTTGCTCGGGTTGAAAACAGGGTGCCTTAGTTTTGAGGCCTGTTTCCCTGAGGATGCGACGGTTATCCTCACCTATGGGGAAGCCTGTGCCCGGGTGGATGGCTGCGAGCGCGAACTGCGGGCAGGGGATCAACTGGAAGTCCCCCATGCCTCGCCTTTGCGCCTTTTTACGACAAGCGAGGCTGATGTCATGCTGCTGCTAAAGGCGGGCTGAATAAAAAAATGCATTTTATTGCGTCTCTTAACCTTTTCTAAAGGTTGGTGGTGCACAGTGCGGATGAATCTGATGATTCACTCCTGTTGTTATGAAAATGCATTGCCCCCCCACTTTGTTCATCCGCCTGCCGGGGCTGGCCGTGGCGCTGTTAATGGCGTCTTGCACCTCCGTGCAGCGACCTCAAAGTGATCTCACTGTTCCCAATAGCTGGCAGGGAAAAAAGTCCTCCACCACTCCACTGGACACTGCGGCACTTGCCAAATGGTGGCAGCGCTTGGGTGACCCGATTTTAAATCAACTCATCGCCGAGTCGCTGCAATCCAGTCCCGATGTACGGACGGCCTTAGCACGGGTCGAAGAATCTCGCGCACGTCGTGGGGTGGAAAAGTCCACACTCTTTCCTTCTCTAACCAGTGGTGCTTCGGGGCGCGGCGAACGATCTGATAATAAGGTGATCGGTATAACCACAAGTGATAGCTATGGTGCCTCTGTGGATATGAATTGGGAGTTGGACCTTTTTGGCAAACTTCGTGAGAATGTGAAAGCGGCTTCCGCTGACCTTGCCCAAGCCACTGAAAATTATTATGGGGCTCAAGTTTCCCTGGCTGCTGAAGTGGCAGATACCTATGTGACTTTGCGGACAGCTGAGGCTCAACTGGCTGTCTATGAGAGGAATCTGGCGACCCGTGGCGACACGGTCCAGATCACCGGCTGGCGCGAAAAAGCGGGTGAAGGCACAACCTTTGAAACTCAGCAGGCTGCGAGTACTTTAGAGCAAGCTCGGGCGACTATTCCGACCTTGAAGCAAACGATCAGTCAAACCAAAAATCGGCTGGCTGTGCTCGCTGGCAAAACTCCTGGTGCACTAGACTCGTTGTTAAATAAACCTCGTCGCGTACCTCAGCCTCCCAAGATGCTTGCCATTGGCATCCCTGCGGAAACGTTGCGTCAAAGGCCTGACGTGCGCGCAGCCGAACGAGGCATCGAAGCAGCCATCGCGAGAACAAAATCAGCGGAGAAAGAGCGTTACCCTTCCTTGAATCTCAGCGGTTCTTTGACGGTGGATGCGATCAAGGCGAGCAGCCTCTTTTCACCTGAAACAGCAGCAGCCAGTGTGCTCGGAAATCTCTCAGCACCCATCTTCAATGCGGGCCGCATCACTCAAACGATCAATATCCAGAGTGCCCAGGAAAAGCAGGCTTACATCACTTATGAATCTACGGTTTTGCAGGCATTGTCTGAAGTGGAGAATGCACTCATTGCAGTGAACCGTACCTCAGAGCGCTTGAGCACGCTTGATGCAGCCGTGGCCTCCGCCAGGGAGGCCGCTACCTTGGCTAGCCAAAGCTATGAAGCGGGCCAGGTGGACTTGCTGGATGTCCTCGATACTCAGCGCACACTCCTCAGTTTAGAGGAACAACAAACCATCACCGCTGGTGATCGTACCAGTGCTCACATCCAGCTCTATAAAGCCCTCGGCGGCGGCTGGTCCCAACAAGGTTAATTTTCACCAACCCCCCCTATGGAATCACAGACAAATCTAAGCAACGGTGATCTGGCGGCCCTTATTGGCGCTGCTAAACCTAGCCATCCTCTGCGGTGGCTGAAATGGCCCGGCATCATGATAGTTCTTGCCCTAGCAGGCTACTTTGCCTGGGATAAGCTGCATGAACCTGAAGCCCTACCGGAACCCTTTGTGACGGAACCTCTCAGTCGTGGCGAGATTGGCCTAACCATTACCGCTACTGGTAATTTGGAGCCGACCAACGAAGTTACCATTGGTAGTGTGCTTTCGGGTACCACCGATGAAGTCTATGTGGACATCAATGATCGTGTGAAACAAGGGCAACCTTTGGCCAAGATCACGATTCGTCGTTTGGATCAAGACATCGAAAGTAGTCGTGCATCGGTGAATTCAGCCAAAGCCAAGGTCAATCAGGTGAAGGCAACCTTGAATGAAAATGAAGCTAGCTTGGCACGACTCGAAGAGCTACATAAACTCAGTGGTGGGCGCACGCCCTCCAAAGCAGACATGGTCACCGCAGTCGCCACCGTGGCACGTGCCAAGGCAGATTTGGGCAGCGCCGAAGCCTCCGTGGCGCAGGCGGAAGCTGAACTGCGGGCCAACGAGAGCGACCAAGAAAATGCCATCCTTCGTTCTCCCATTGACGGCATTGTTTTGACTCGCAGTCTGGAACCTGGACAAACGGTTGCTGCAAGTTTCACTGCCCCTGAACTCTTCGTCATTGCTGAAAACTTGGAGCACATGAAACTTAAAGTGGCTGTGGCCGAGGCAGACATCGGGCGTGTGGCCAAAGAACAAAAGGCTACCTTCACTGTGGATGCTTGGCCTGGACGATCCTACACGGCGACGGTTACCCGTGTCTCCTTTGGCTCTGCTATTACGGACAATGTCGTCACGTATGAAACAGAGCTAGAGGTATCCAATACAGATCTGAGCTTGCGACCCGGTATGACCGCTACGGCGGACATCAAGGTGGCTGAAAGCAAGGATGTGCTGGTTGTTTCCAATGCTGCGTTGCGATTCACTCCAGAAGCTAGTTCTGGAGAAAGCAAAGGAGGTGGTGAAAAGAAATCCTTTGTGCAGAATTTGATTCCTCGACCCTCACGTCGTTCTGGAGGAGGGAAGCCCTCAGACGCTGAGCCAGTGGAAAAAAAGGTTCCAGGGCAAGCTCGTATCTGGGTGTTACGTGAAGGCAAGCCCGAACCAATCACGGTGAAAACAGGGCTCTCGGATGGACGCCATACTGAAATAACAGGAGAAGGTCTAACCGAAGGCCTGCTCATTATCACTAGAGCCAACCCGGTCACGCCATGAGTATGCTACCAACGAC
>JAOZVT010001037.1 GCA_025869455.1 Prosthecobacter sp. | reverse complement strand
AGTCAGCTCAATGTGGATGTCTCGGATATCGTTTTCGCACACCAATGTTCCATCGGTGTCTTGGAATGTGAACGACCCCAGATCTCGAGAACCCGTACCAATATTCAATGTATTGACATTCAGCAACGTATCTCCAATACCTAACAAAAGTTGGTTAATCTGTCCGCTGCTTCCATTGTATTGCCCACCATCTCCCAAAGCCAAGGTTGCAGCCGTAATCGTCGTGTCAGGTGCCAATGTTAGCACCGAGTATGTGTTGTTAACATTGGTCGAGGTTGTCGAATTGATTCGGAGGATACCATTCGTGGTATTGAGGTTCACCGTCATGCTGGCAAGACCACTGAAGTCTGCCTGCGTCACGTTTCCAGAAGTGCTTGACCCACCAACACGGAACTGAGCTGCGGATGCCAGATTGGTAACATTCAAAGAGCCTCCCCCGGTGGCATCAAATAACGTATTGCTGAGTGCTCCCACTCCTGTTCCCACCGTGACGTTGCCATTGATGGAGAGTGTTTTTCCCGTTGGAATAACCAAATGGTTGGTATTCACGGACGAGTTCGTTTGAACTACCAAAGAACCAAAGGTTGCATCCTGTTCCAGCTCCAGAGTCCCTGCCGTAGTAATGGAGTTAGCCGAACCGAAGTTCAGTGCGCCAGTCAGATTTTGTGCGGCTTTGATTCGCAGCACACCATTGTTAATACTGGTGGATCCAGTGTAGCTATTGGAGGTAAGCATTTCCCAGGTGTTAGCATCTGCTTTCATCACTGAAAGGACGGCCACCCCATCCATAATCGCGCTCACGCTATTGTTCAGCAGCGCATCTGAAGTGCCTCCTAGAACCAAGGTCTTACTGCCTGGCGTGAAGCCTTTAATCTCTCCATTGTAGTGCAGTTCACCGGAGCCATTCGCGTTTAGAGTGGTTGTTCCAGTCGTCCCTTGTAAAGCGATTATTCGATTCGTGCTGTGCCCTGCTCCTGTGTAGGTCAGCCCTGTCGCTGCCGTCGTCAATCCCATTCGAATGATCCCATCCTGGGCATTTTGGGGATTCCCCAAGGCGGTGGCACCACCCCCCACATTGCCAATAGAATTAAACTCAATGCTTCCATTCTGGACCTCGGTGATTCCGGTATAGGTGTTTAGCCCTGTTAATGTCAGAACCACGTTAGCTTGAGTCTTGAGCACGCCACCTGTTCCTGCCAGAGTCGCTTCCACCACCGTGCTGTTCCCCGTATGGTTAAACACAAATCCTTTGTTAGAAATAATCATCCCCGCCCCTGTGATCTGAGGATCAGCACCCACCGTGGTCACCTGCCCCACAGAGACACTACTGCTTCCCAAAGCTAAGGTGGTTCCACCATTGATGGTTAGGTCACCGCTGCCAATCGCGTTATTCGCACCAATGGTCAACGTGCCCATGCTCAATACAGTATCCCCAGTGTAGCTCGCTGTAGCATTCAGCGTGAGATTACCCAAACCCGTCTTGGTGAAACCGCCAATACCAGAACCCAAGCTATTCGATAGTACTAAGTCAATGCCGTTGGTATTCACCGTGCCACCACCCTGCAAGAAAGTGATCGTACGGGTAGAGAAATCATCCACAAAACCAGCGCCAAGACGTAATGTTCCCCCCGCAAAGACCAGACCACCAGAGTCACCCCCGATATTGTCAAGATCAGCGATCTCAAGAGAACCTTCATTGATCGTCGTCTTCTTTGCCCCACCGCCAGCGGCGTTAACGGATGTCAGCACCAAATCCCCACGACCAGACTTTGTGATATCTGCTGCGGAACTCAGTGGGGACGAAATGGTCGCGGTGAGGCTTGGCGTATCAACTGCCGATGATGGATTCTGAACAAAGACCACATACTCGCCCCCTCCTGCGGTAATGCCGCTATCAAAACCACTGAGAGTAATGCCATTGGTGCTAGATGCAGTAGCCGCTGTATTGAGGGTAAACAGCAAAGTGCCACTGGTAATAGCCAAGGTCTGCCCTGCCCCGCTACCCGTGACATTAAAACTGCCTGTGGTCGCTGTATTATTATGCAGCACCAAAGAGTTGATCGTTCTGCCCGCTAAACCAGTGAGATCCGCACTCAGCGATTCCCGCGTATTGTTCATAGCACCTGCCGTCGCATAGGTGGCATATTCGGTAGTCAGATCCAGAGGGCGGAATCCAAGCCCAGCAACATAAGTGACCAAACTATTGCCCATATTGGTCACCGCCAAGGCGGAGTTATTATGAGTCTCCCCAATGGCCCAAGGAACAATTTGAATCGTTGCCGTTCCTGCAGCGCCAGTCCCGCCTACCAAGCTGCTGATAAAGGCGGTTTCATTGGTAGCATCAGAGATTTTGAACTGCACATTGTGAGTGGTCGCCGTCCCCAAGTTACGAGCACGCACAGCGACGGTGGCACTATTGCTCCGCACAAAATTAAAGGCCGAAAGAGCTGCACGCACATTACCGGAGGATGCGTTAACATCTCCTGAAAGATAGCTAGCACCGGAATTAAACTCCAAATTTCCAATCACCTCGACACGAGAGTTATTTTGGTCGTTACGAATCGTCAGCCCCAAGCGAGGTGCCCCACCCGTCCCCGTCATTGCGCCATCCACAGAATTGAGGATGATCGGCGTCGTATCTAAAATACGTGTCGTGGAAGAAGTCGTCCCGGTATTGGCGATATCCATCGCCGTGCCTTTGTTCATTGTGATGGAGGCCACATCGATACGTCCGATGCTGGAAAACTGAACGCCACCAGTATTGATGATGAGATCACCCGTGAATTGATCACTGATCCCCCGGAATCCCTGGAAACTCGGCCCCTCTTTAATGATGGTGCCTGTTCCAACGATTTTGCCATCATAGTTGGAATCGCCAATCACATTATTGAGCGTCAGGTCATAAGAGCCGATGTCAACCGTGGCCAGAGTATCCAATCCACTCGAAGTACTGCCTCCAGCAAGCCGCCCGATAGTCTCACTCGCCAATAACTGCAAAGTGTTCACACGGTCATCTGCCAATGTCACCGATGAATTGTCACCGATGGCATTTCCTCCAACTAACTGGACGAGTCCGCCCTGAATTTGAGTCTGTCCGGTATAAACATTGTTGCCAGAGAGGATCAGCGTACCATTGCCTGATTTCGTGAGGGCATTGTTCAGGCGAATGTCTGAAGAAATCGTAAAAGCACGGGAACTATCCTGAGTAATGATGATTTCAGTGACCCCTGTCGCTAACGTACC
>JAOZVT010001036.1 GCA_025869455.1 Prosthecobacter sp. | reverse complement strand
GTATTCTAGGTGCGTTTAACGCACCTGTCAAAGCCATTTTGCTCCTAACCCCAAAACGCCGCCATGCGCCATTTACACGATCACTCCAGGCGAAAAAAAACCCGCCAGGCGAACCGGGCGGGCTTTGCTCAACAGGATCAAATCACTTTTTCTCCCGAGCCATGTCAGAGCTGCTCTTACGCGGCCTGCGTCGAGCTGCGGGCCTTGCCACCGGCAACACGTTGGAATTCGGGTCGATCACGGCCTTGATAGCGCCGTTTACTGTCTCCAACGCTTCCCGAGTTGCATTCTCCGCCGCCTTCCTAGAAGTGTTGCGAATCACCGTTTCGACACCTCCAGCCATGCGAAGTCGATATTCGCGCGCAGCGGCCCCGGATAGAAACTGAGTTCCATCCCAAATACTTGAGCACCATGAGTCTTGCATAGGGGATCCCCCGCCGTGAGCAAAGCTAAGTGCCTCGCTGCTTCAAACCCAGCTTAACCGTTGACCGAACTGCCGACCAGCAGTGCCGATTGAGGAAATAATCACCTTGCCACGATCATCAAGATAGGAACATGCTTTGACAGCTTCAGCTGTCTAACAGGGACTCTATCTGATGACTGTGCGCAGCGTCGGCCAACTCTCGCAACTCGCGGGCCTCTTCCGCATCAATGAGCCCCTCCGTCTTCATCATGTCGATGCCATGTCGCAATTCTCGATGCCAAGCATCGAGGCTCTTGTCGACGACTGTTCCATCGAGCAAGGAATGCCAATCAGCCAAACGCTGAGATTTTTCGTCGATACGCGTCATTGTGCTTTTTCCTCTGAAAAGCTTTAGCCCAGCATCGCTGGGCTAAAGGGACCTAGTTCTCGCATGCGAGAAATGGTGATTGATCAGATCTAAAACTGCTCAATCACATCGCCATTCGGTGAGTAATGGACGATTTTGTTCACGACGTTAAATTCTCGGTCCTGATAAGCAGCCCTCCACATCGAATCGGGAACATTACAACCGAGCTTCATTGCGATCTCTTTGAAGTAGGATAGGCCCTCACCGACTGAGCGCTGATCATCGAGGTTGCTGTAAACAATCCTGTCTTCGTCATACGTTTGCCCAACCGGCGGTTCTTCGAAGATCACCAGGTAAAATTCTTCCAATGGCTTGTCCCAGCCAAGCATTACCCGGACCGAATCGCTACTGTCTACACGCTGCAAACAAACAATGTGCTGGCTCATATTTTCGATTTTACCTTGTCGGTGGATTCGCTCGACACGTCCTGCAGAACCTCCAGCTTCCCCACTCCAGCCAAAACATGACCTTCAGCATCGAACGCTTGCACAATCGTGGATGCGTCCCCTTTGAGAGTGACTATCACGCCTGACTCAAATTCGTGAATTCCTTTAACAATGTGCCGACTTCGTATGGTGGTGGGCTCATCTTTCGAAGTATCGTCAAGCCGTTGAAATTCAACGCTCTGACCTACCGCAATACACCCGAAGCGCTGGATCTGACGGTTTTGAATCATCACGTCCGAACCTGTCAATAAGCCGAATATTTAGCTTCAATGACGCGCTGCTCACGCAGGTGTTGCTCATAGCTCAACTGCTTGTCCTCCAGCCGATGATCAAGCTCACGCAGAGCTTTCGCCCTGTCGCGCTCGACCTGGATCTTGGTGCTGTAGTAGTTACGTGATTCCGCAGCCGCCGCTGTATCGAACGGCATCCAAAGTGGCCCGAGCGAAATCACATACAGGGGAATTGTTGTGATGCCGAGCACAGGATGACCGGTATAAAAATACCCCATGCCCGGAAGCAACCCCAGCGCCGCAGCCGCCCCGACCGATTTTTCTTTAACGGCCAATCCCTTGCTCTCATAAATCGAGAGTTCTTGTTTTTGCCCTTCTGCGAGGTGAGTGGTGCAGCCAGATGCGAAGCTCAAAGCTACAGCCAGAAGACTCATGGTGATACGTTTCATAGAATGATTCCTTAGCGGGGTTTCGGTTATGAGAGAGTCGCCGAGGTGGTCGAAGGCCTCAGCTCTCTTAGGGGGCAAAAATGGAGTTCCCTTACGTCGATGGCCCCGCGTTTAACGGCGGGGCTTATCAGTGACTAGCGGCCTAGCGCACGCAGAATCATTTTGCGCTGGAATGGACTGCTGGCTTGGAAGTAGCGCGCAAACGCCCAAATGCCCATTTTGTGAATATCGGACAGCGGCGTTTCGAGGATGTGGGTATACTCTGTGCCTGACATAGCGGATACCTTTTGCGGGGTTTCGGTGTGTTGTAAGCGCCAAGGTGGTCGAAGACCTTGGCGCTTTTTTTTACTCGAAGGAAAAGTCTCTTCTTCCGGTTCAACCCAGTTACGCAGGGTTGCGTTTCTCGCATGCGAGAATCTCTGTGCTACGGCTGAATCATAGGTGCATTAAACGCACCTGTCAAAGCCATTTTTGCACCTTCTTGTTTAAAAACAGGCCCCCAGTTTTCCAATGTGTAAACCGGTCCCGTCTTGATGATTTTTACCCCAGCTTGTTCACGTGCCTGGGCAATCAAGCTCGTGACCGTTTTTTTATCAAGGCCAGTCTTCGCGGCGATTTTTACCAAGGAGGCGTTGGGCATTGAATCGATCGCTGCCAGCACCGACAGCATTCTCCGGAGGTCGCCCTTGGGGTAACTCACAACATCAGTCATAGGTAGCTCACAAGCGTGTAGCGGACCTGCTGAAACCTTTGGCAAGTCCGCTGTGGAAGAGGGAGGGGTAAGCGCATGGCTAACTTGTCTGGAGAACCCTACTGGCCGCCGGACGCTTAGCCAGGCGCGAACCCATTCGAATGCTCGGTAGCTCGACAAACCGGTAGGTCATCGCCGATAGCAGCACCGTGAGAACGACTGTCAGGAGCATGTAGCTACCCGTGGTCCACCCCTTGATCCATTCCATATCTGAAGTCTGAACGGCCCTAGATATTGAATACATCACCACCGGGTGAAACAGATAAATCGAATAACTGATAGTGCCCAGCCACACCAGTCCACGGGAAGTAACCTTTTCACTCAGCGTCATCAGCGCGAACGCCAGCACACCGATCGCATACGGCGCGCAGAGCTCCCAATAGGCATGGTTGATAGAAATCATTTTGACCGCGTACAGCGCAAGGCTGCACCACGCCAGAACGAAGCCAAACAGAGGCAAATTGGCCAGGACTGGGAATGAACTCCCACGCTGATCAACCCAAGATCTGAAGAGTGCTCCCCAAAACATCACGCCAAGATTGAG
>JAOZVT010001035.1:1475-3161 GCA_025869455.1 Prosthecobacter sp. | reverse complement strand
TGTCGCAGGGCGACACGCGAACAGGTCACTTATCCCCCAGATTTGACGGCTCTGGTAAGGCGGCGGGTTCGCGCGTCGCTCTGCGACGCTTTGCCTTCTAGGAAACGCGGCTATGTTCCTTCCGGCCTTGAAAGGCCGGGCTAATAGACGTGTGCCACTCTGTGGCACCAGACTCAGACAAGATGCCTGCGCTTCAGGCTGGATTTCCAGGCGGAAAATTCCGGGAATGACTAGAACACAAGTCCGTGGGGCTAGATCGCATCGGGAGTCGATTCTGGGGAGGGGGTTTTGGCGAGCTAAAGCTCTGGAATACTTTGGCTCGAGTGAGGCGCGTTTGACTGAGGGCAGCTCGCTCGCTCCGGTGAGAGCGATGCTGGCTTAAAAGGAGGCGCGGATCTGGGTGACGGAGGCTTGGGCTTCTTCCAGGGTTTCGCCCAGGACGGTGTAGTGGCCCATTTTGCGCTTGGGACGGGCGCTGGCTTTGCCGTAGAGGTGGAGCTTTGCCCGGGGATGATTGAGGATGGGGGACCAGTCGGGGTGGACTTCTGGGGCGGACCAGACATCTCCCAGCAGGTTCACCATGACGGCGGGGCTGTGCTGGGTGGGGTCTCCCAGGGAGAGGCCGCAGATGGCGCGGAGCTGCTGCTGGAACTGGTTGGTCACGCAGGCATCGATGGTGTAGTGGCCGCTGTTATGCGGGCGCGGGGCGATCTCGTTCACCAAGACGCGGCCTTCGGCGGTGACAAACATTTCCACGGCCATGGTGCCCACGTAGCCCAGCCCTTCGGCCACGGCTTCCCACAGGGTGAGGGCTTGCTCGATGATGGCGGGGTCCACCTGGGCGGGGGCGAAGGTGACATCCAGAATGTGGTGCGCGTGCTGATTTTCCACGACGCCAAAGGTGGCCATGCGGCCATCCACACTGCGGGCACCGACGACGGAGACTTCGCACACGAAAGGCACCCATTGCTCCACCACGGCGTGATGTCCTTCGAAGGGTTGCCAAGCGGTGGCGAGGTCGGTATCGGCGTTCACTTTGGCCTGACCTTTGCCATCGTAGCCGAAGGCAGCGGTCTTGATGACGCAGGGGCGGCCGAGTTCGGCCACGGCTTTTTCCAGTTGGGCCAGGGTTTCGACGATGCGGAATTCGGCGCAGGCGATGCCGCTTTCCCGCAGGAAGAGTTTTTCCCGCTCGCGATGCTGGGTGGTGAAGATGGCTTTGCGACCCGGACGCAGGAGCTTCACGGCCTCGACGGCCTGGAGGCAGGCATCGGGGATGTTTTCAAACTCCGCTGTCACCACATCCACCTGGGCCAGGAAACGGCCCAGCGCCTCGGCATCATCGTAGGCGGCATTGATTTCCACATCGGCTAGCTGACCTGCGGGGCAGCCAGGGGGTTCATCGGTAAAAATGACCACACGGTAACCGCGACGCCGCGCCTCCAGGGTCAGCATGCGGCCGAGTTGACCGCCGCCGAGGATGCCAATGGTGGAGGGAGGGAGAAAGATGGACATAGAAGCTGGGAACGGTGGGTCGGTGGGTCGGTGGGTCGGTGGGTCGGTGGGTCGGTGGGTCGGTGGGTCGGTGAATCGGTGCGGAGGAAGCTAGAGGTACCTCGGGCCAACTGGCCAACTGGCTAACTGGCTAACTGGCTAACTGGCTAACTGGCTAACTGGCTAACTGGC
>JAOZVT010001035.1:0-1465 GCA_025869455.1 Prosthecobacter sp. | reverse complement strand
GGCTAACTGGCTAACTGGCTAACTGGCTAACTGGCTAACTGGCTAACTGGCTAACCGACTTACTGGCCTACCGGCTCACTGGCAAACGGAGTTACTCGATCTCCGCCTGGCTGGCCAGTACCTTGGCGCTCTGGCGGTCGCGGAAGGCTTGCAGCTTGGTGGCCAGTTCGGGTTGTTCATTGGCCAGCATGGCCACGGCAAAGAGGGCGGCATTGGTGGCTCCGGCATGGCCGATGGCGAAGGTGGCCACGGGGATGCCGCCGGGCATCTGGACGATGGAGTAGAGGCTGTCCACACCGCTGAGGGCCTTGCTCTGCACGGGCACGCCCAGGACGGGGAGGATGGTCATGCTAGCGGCCATGCCCGGTAGGTGGGCGGCTCCGCCTGCCCCGGCGATGATGCATTTTAGCCCGCGCCCCTGGGCGGAGGTGGCGTAATCATAGAGCAACTGGGGCGTGCGATGGGCGCTGACGACCTTTTTTTCAAAAGGAATGCCAAACTCTTCCAGCACACGGGCTGCGTTTTCCAGGGTGGGCCAGTCGGAACTGGAGCCCATGATGATGCCGACAAGGGGTGAACTCATGGAGCAACTAGCGCGAAGAAAACATTGCTGCAAGTATTTGCAATCTCCGTGCATCTTTCCAAAGGTGATCGGCATGACATTTCGCGAGAAACTTGAAAAACGCATTGCGGCGACAGGATCCAACCTTTGCGTGGGCCTAGATGTGCGCATGGACAAGGCTGACGAGGCGACTAAGCGCTTCATTATCAAGGTGATTCAAGAGACCGCCCCACACGCAGCCGCCTTCAAACCGAACTCAGCGTACTACGAAGCAATGGGCTGGAAGGGTATGCGTATTTTGTCCCAGGTGCTAAAAGAAATACCGAGCGACATCCCCGTAATATTTGATGTTAAGCGTGGGGATATCGGAGAAACGCAGGCCTATTATGCCAAGTCAGCTTTTGAGGCTTATGGCGTGGATGCGGTGACTCTGAATGGCTACATGGGTCGTGATACCCTGGACCCAGTGCTGAAATATGCCGACAAAGGCATCTACCTGCTGGGCGTGACCTCTAACCCCGGCGCTAAGGATGTGGAACTGCAGCCGACGAGTGGAGATCGCAAAGTCTTCGAACTGATAGCGGATATGACCCAGGCCAGCCCGCAGGTGGGTCTGGTGGTGGGCCTGACCAATGCAGCGGAAAACGTGCTGTCCCGCACGCCGGATGTACCGCTGCTGATCCCCGGCCTGGGTGCCCAGGGGGGCGATCTTTCCGCGCTGAAAGGCAGTGGTCGTCAGGCACCGCTGCTGGTGAATGTGTCCCGTGGCATCATGTACCACCAGGAAAATTGCAGCTTCAGCCTCATGGCCGCCGATTGGAAACTCCGCATTCAGGAAGCGCTGCGTTAGGGCTATGCTTTAGTGACCAGGCATGGAGCACAGGCATCCTGCCTGTGTCTAAA
>JAOZVT010001034.1 GCA_025869455.1 Prosthecobacter sp. | reverse complement strand
GAAACGCCTGAAGAAAAAGAGGCCACCGATTTCACCCTGAACCTTCTGAAGCACTTCCCGGGTTCCATGCTCGGCACCGTCACGCTGCCAAGCGGACGTAAAAATGACCTTCAGCGCCGCCGCCTCAATGTGGCCCGCAACGTCAATAACGTGTCCAAGCGTGCTGCGGACCTGGGCATCAAAGCCTCCTATCACCCAAACAGCCCACCAGCCTCCATCGTCCGCACCCAGGAAGACTATGATGTCGTCCTGAGCAGCCTGGACCCGAAAGTCACTGGCTGGACACCTGACGTGGGGCACATCATTCGTGGCGGCATGGATGTCATCGCCACCCTGAATAAGTGGCAGCACCTCGTGAACCACATTCATTACAAAGACTTCTCTGGCAATGGCGCGGAGCCTTGGGCACAGATGGGCACTGGCAAGCTGGACTTCCACAAGATCACCGAATGGCTCGTGGCTCGTGACTACGAAGGCTGGATCATCTGTGAAGATGAAGCCCACGTCGCCGTGGAAGATCCCGATGGCGTGACCAAACAGAACGGCGAGTGGTGCAAAGATAATTTGCAGCCCATCGTTGAGTAACTAGTTAACCGAATCTTTGGTTATACTGGTTTCAAAAAGAGAGTCCACTTGAAAAGGCGGATGCAGCGGGATGAATGGTAAAGCATGAGCGTCGGTTGCTATCTTCATGATAACAGCCAAGCGAAAAACGCAGCCAGTCGTCCCGCTCCACTGCCGCTTTTTGGACCATCTTTTTAGAAACCAGTATAAACTTCGTCATTACCCCATACAGGGTCGCAGCGTCAATAACGTGCCGCAGCGCGACGCCCGAACCTGTCGCCAGGCCCAATCATCTGACTTGCTGAGCCGTGACGTGTTTGCGTGTCGTTCTATGACACCCTCTAAACCCGTTCCGCGATTCAGAGTGGGACAGCGGCACAAAAGCCTGAGTCTCAGGCGGGTTCGGAGACAGCGGGACTGTATTTGATTATACTGAGACCGTAGTCACCAGGCCGCTTGAGGCCAGGATTTGCAACCGATGGCCGTGATCAATCCCGGAGTTCGGGTTTAACGAAGCGTTTTGAACAGCAATCTCCAGCACCAGATTCCCCACCGCCTACTCGACATCCTTCCCAGCTTTTAAAACCTCCCATTGCTGGACCTTCCACGCTTTTGTTCCCCAGGGCGCTTTCACCGTCTGGATACTGAGAGTCGCACCCGCATTCAGCAAAATTTCCTGTACCTTAACAGGATCAACTGCGCGTGGCTGAATCTTATTCTGAACAGCCAACGCCGCAATCACTCCCACCGCTTGCCCCATGTTCAGAGTGTGCGGTTGCAGGCGTGTTGCGCCATTGACGAGGCGAGTTTGTGAGATGTTTTTCTCGGCGGGCAGGAAGCCATCAACCTGCTCGGGAATGAAGCTTTCAAAAGGAATCGCAAACGGTCCTGCGCCCTTCGGCTTCGTGTGATCAGGGATGTCGGATTCACGATCCAGGTCCATCTCCAGATACGGAACTGTCATGGAACCATGCAGATCCACCGGATAGTCCCCTAGTGTCACGGTGTGTTTGAATTGCACAGGCTGACTTTGTTTGCGCTCAATCTCCCGCGCTAGCAGCGTGCGCAGACCAATGATCCGCCGACTTTCACGCGTGTAGGGAATGATGGAAAAGTGATACAAGATAGCGCGGTAAGGCTGCAAATCAGGCCGCTTTGTCAGCCACGCATCAATAGCTGCGCGATTGTGTGGCGTGTCATATCCCTCATCATTGGCAATGGCCCAGTCCGTCTTGCCTAGCTTGTGCTGAATGAAATACAGCAGATGCAGCGTCTTCAGCCGCATGGTCAGATTCGTCTCCTCCCGGCGCACGGGATCTTCAATTTCAGCAATCGTCGAATTCAGGTCATTGTTATAGTTGAGATGCGTCCGGGTGATTGGCGGTGAATCTCCCTTCCGTGAGCTATCTGGCATGCCACGATAGCCAATGAAGGTCTCCCAGGTCCACGGTTTAGCCTTCGTATCAATCTGATCTCCATTGACCAGCGTACGTGCAAAGTACGCCTCGATTTTGTCAGTGTACCCAGGAGGAGCCTCCTTCATGTGCAACTCTTCCGGCACGCCCTGCGGGTACTGCTTCACCACCGCCGTCCAGGTATTGGATTGCACATGACGCTTCGGGTCAATGTCATCGCTCGTGCAGTTGCCCACTCGATAGCGTGCCCCTGTGAGCGGAATCACATCGCCCCATTCCGTCGCATCCACCAGCACTTGGCAGTGGATCGTACGACTCACATTCCCGCTACTCGTGATGCTTTGAACTTCCACCCCTGTCACCATATGGCCTTCCTTGAGGACTTGGGTCACCTTGGAACGCAAGGCTAAATCCAGCACGCCATCGCCACGCGCATCTCCCAGCAGTTTCGCCAAAAGCACACGACCCACGCGCGGCTCCACACAGACGCTGTGATGCCAATAAGCCGTTTTTTCATCAATGCCCAACGGCTGGTAATAAGAACCAATGAGGCCGCATAATTCGCGATACATCCCACGCTCACGCAGGATTCGACTGCCCTCATCCATGGAGGTCACCGCAGCGGCATTCATCTGTCCGCCGATCCAATCCGACTCCTCCAAAAGCAAAACGGAACGCCCCATGCGTGCAGCCTGGGCCGCCGCACCACAGCCGCCAGTGCCAGCCCCTGCGATGATGATGTCATACTGCTCTAGGAGTTTCCCTGCGGGAGTTGCTGCCAAAGGAGTCGCCTTGGCGGAAGGCGGCGGTGGCGTCGGTAACCTGCCCGCCATCGTCCTCAAGATCACTCCCAAATTTCCGAAATCGCAGAAATGACCAGCCGTAGCATTCTTCAGCCAATACTCGGGCGAACTGGTGATCCGGCGCTCCGCCAATGCCGCAATAGCTTCCTTCACATCCGCGACAGGTTTCAACATCCGGGCCAAATCCACCAACAACTCCCCCGTCTTTTCTCCATCGCAGCGTCCCCCTTCGACCAAATGCTCCTGCCAATACTCAGGTGCCGAAATAACCTTGGCATCCGCCAATAACTTCACATCGCGTGCCGTCAGTTGCGGGTCAAAAACAGCCGCAGAAAGCGCCGCAAACGAAGTAAGCAGCAGAACAGTAAGGAGGGGGATCAAACGTTTCATTGAGACAAAGACCAAACGCACCCAAAAGCGAAAGCCTTCAGGAACTTAACACGGACGCTCTGTCGAGCATGCATTGACATCTAGAAACACCTTCTG
>JAOZVT010001033.1 GCA_025869455.1 Prosthecobacter sp. | reverse complement strand
ACAGACGCTTCAATTCATTGACGAGGCCCATGCGCTGGCGAAGAAGCGTTTTGAGAGCAAACAACCCGGCTAACAAGACATCATTCAAAATGACTACCTATTGTCAAAACACCGCATTGAGGTAGAACCGTCGTTGATCCATCCATGCCCAAGCCGAAATCCATCGCCTCCATCCGCATTCGTGCGGAGGTGATCCGACTGGTCGGGCTGATCCCGGAGGGCAAGTTCACCACGTATGGCTCCATCGCTGTGCATATGAATGTGGCAGCGCTGCATGTGGCCTCGGTGATGAGTCGGCTGACGGAGGCGGAAGCAGCGGCACTGCCGTGGCACCGGGTGGTGAGTGCGGAGGGGCGTGTCAGTCCAAACATGGAGCCGGAACTAGCCGCGCGGCAGCGGGCGCGCCTGGAGCGCGAGGGGCTGAAGCTGGATGCCCAGGGTTTCATTCTGGATTCGGATGCTCACTTCCATGTGGTGGGTGTGCGGCGGAAGATTCGCTGGAGCGATCCTGCCAGCGTTTAGTCCCGAACTCGGCGAGTGATTGCCAGATGTGGGTGAGGGTGAAACTCGATGATCCTACGCATTGGAGATGGGAGAAGCTATGGCGAGGACGAGATGGAATGCGTACGCTCCGGCGCTCCTTCAGAGCGCCACGGGAGATGTGTATTGCACGTTACGACCCCCCAGGGCTAGATGCCCTGGGCTAAATCCGGCGGTCCTTCAGACCGCAAGGCGCGTTCTTTTTCGAGGCCGCATCAACCAAGGAACTCTCTTTCAGACCGCAAGGCGCGTTCTTTTTCGAGGCTGCATCAACCAAGGACGCTCTTTCAGACCGCAAGGCGCGTTCTTTTTCGTGTCTGCATAAACGAAGCAAGCTCAAGGCGGATTCTTTTTTCGGGACCGGATCAACTAAGGGCGCTCTCTTTCAGGCCGCAAGTTGTGTTCATTTTTTCGGGGCTGCACCAACTAAGGCCACTTCGAGTACCTCCACCGTCTCATGACCTGCCTTGTGGTCCAACGGACCACGGGACTTAGCCCAGGGCGTTTAGCCCTGGGTCATAGAAAAACACACCCGCATCACCGATGCGGCCTGAAGGGCCGCCGGAGTGGTGGAACGAGCTGGATGATCCTCTTATACGATGAGGTGCACACGCCCCGATGCTCCTTCTGCCCTCCCTAGGATGCTCGGCTGATGCTGCCTCGACCTAAATCCAACGCTCTTTCACTCCATGAGTTGTGCTTCCCATGCTGGCACAGGAAACTCTTGCGCGGCTTCGCGGCCTTTCTAGACATGCGGCACCAAGCATGTCCACGCTGCCCTCTACCGATCACCACCCCAATGGTTCCACCGTCGTGATCACCCACCGCATCCGCGAAGGTTGCCAGGCAGACTACGATGGGTGGCTGGCGGAAATCGGTGCCGTCTGCCGTGCTTCCGCAGGTCTTCTGGACTGGCAGATCATCCGCCCTATCGCAGGACTAACCAATAGTTACACCATCGTTATCCGCTATGACACGACGGAGCATTTGCAGCAATGGATGAATTCTGACGTGCGCAAACAATTCATCGAAAAAGCCCAGCCCTACCTGGAGGATAAGGATGAATACAGCATCCACAGCGGCTTGGATTTTTGGTTTGTCCCCCAAGGTGGTGGGGCCAAGGTGCCCGTCCGGTGGAAGCAATTTCTCGTCACTTGGTCCGCCATCTTCCCGCTGGTCATGGGAGTGCCGTGGCTGGTGGTCCCTGTCATGCATGGACTGGGTCTTCCAGACAGCCGTGCCCTGACCACGTTCTTTGTCACCGCCAGCGTGGTCTTTCTCATGACTTATGTGGTGATGCCACGTTACACGAAGTGGGTTAGGAAATGGTTGTTTGCTTAATGACTGTGTGTCTCCTGCTAGGTCAAAACATGGCTCCATCATGCTTGGAACCACGGGCACTCTGCCATTCACCATAACAAAAGGCGACCCCACCGGAACGCAGTCGATCTGTGATGCGATCACCCATCCAAGCCCGCGTTTGCTGAGCGGATTTATTGCCTAACAAAATGGTTCGTAGCGCTTTTTTCTGACGTACATCCAGGATGTTAAAGAGAATCTCTTCCCCGTCCGCTGGTAGCTCACGCAGACAGAGTTCATCCAGGATCAGCAGTGCTGGTGCGGTGTAGCGGGCCATGAGTTCCTCCGTCTCCCCGGTTTGGTAGGCCCGATGATAGGCACTAAACAGGCGTGTACACTCGATCCAGCGCACGCTCCGGCCTTTCAGAATCTCCACGCGGGCCAGGGCGGCGGCTAGGTGGCCTTTGCCAATGCCTGGGGTGCCTGCGAGGAAGAGATTCCGCTTCTGCCCTTCCGCAAACTTACGTGCGGCTTCCAGAAAGGCGGCGGGTGTTTGGTGGCCTGCTTCCCGCTTGAGTTGCGGACGATCAGTCAGGAAATTATCCAGCGTGGCATGGCGGACATCGGCTGGGATTTCGGCATGTTCCAGGTTTCGATGACGCTTCTTCACGCGTTGATCCTGCACGCAGGCCGCACAGGTGTAAGCGGCCTTGGCCACTTTGCGGGAGGCTTCCCGATCCAGCACCTGCATCCCTGCCCCATGAATGGCACAAGGGAGCGTCTGCGGTTCAGCGTCTAGGCTGCGGTCAAACTGCTCGGAACGTTCCGCAATCTGCTGGAGCAAACGATCCAGCTTATCCATAGGGAAAGTCGTCTCTGGAGATGAGGCAGGAGAGATGTTCATAGAAAGTTTGTTAGGCACAGGGTTAAAAGGTGCTGATGTCTTCTGGCGAGAGGCCAAGCGTGGCGGTGGCCACCTGGTAGGCGGGGTAGCGGGGCCGTGCTCCTTCTTGCGGGCCTCGGCTCCCGCGCGGTTCTGCGTGGCGTTCCCAGACGAGTCCTTGCCAGCCGTTGGCGATGGCGCTGCGGATGGCTTTCTCTGCCTTATCAGCGCCGTGGCTTTTGCATTCCGCCAGGGTGTTGCGGGCGGCGCGTGGCGTCCAGCGTTTCTGCGGGTGCAGCCGTGCCAGTTCACTGCGGTGGTCACACCACTCGGCCCAGGCCGTCTGGAATGTAGCGGTGTTCAGGCTGCTGGGCAAAGGTTCTCGATTTGCTGCAGCGAGGTTGTCTTCGATTTGCTGCCGTTTAGCCGACTGTCGGCGGCTCTCACGCGCGGGAGGAGGTACGGGTGCGGGGGTGGGTGCGGAGGATGGGGGTCTGGGGGAAGGAGGAGAGGGAGGGGGAGAGGGGGTAAATTCAGATTAAACAGGCT
>JAOZVT010001032.1 GCA_025869455.1 Prosthecobacter sp. | reverse complement strand
CCATCACGATAACCGACCATGAATTTGCCGGGTAAGGGCACCCCACAAACACCTTTGACCCCCAGCCGAGAGGCTAGCTCGATGTAGAGAACGGAAAGGGTGATGGGCAAGCCTTCGCGATCATCCAGCAGCTCATTCATGTAGCTATTGGACTTGCTGCTGTAGTCGTGCCGACTGCCATGAAAGCCGCCTTCTTCAAACAGGTAGTGATTGATGCGAGTCACCGCCGCCAAGGTGCCTTTGGCGATTTCAGGATCCTTTTTCAAGTCATCCACCATGCGTGCAAAGCTCTGAAGATACTGGCTGATCTCCACCTCAGGATTGTCATGGCGGGCAAGGAGGAGGGTGGCGCGAATGAGGTCAATTTTGTCCTCAGGCTTGGCGAGTTCGGCGACCAATTCCCGAGTGATGGACTGCCGATGCAGTTGTCTTTCCAGCTCTTTGAGGGCAGCGGCTTCTTTTTCCAATTCACGACGACGGGCGACGAGCAAACGACGGCTGGCACTGGGTTGATCGAGCAATTGCTTCAGCGTGTCATTCTTAGCTTCGGGTGCCTTGGTAAAGGTATCCAGCGCGGCTTTGATATTGACCGCTAAAGCCTCTGGCACGGGTTTCTCTGACAGATCTTTGCCAACCCGAAAGCCACGAAACTCCGCCACGGTGTTACGAAACTTGCACAAACCGACACTGCCGCCACGAAGGACATCATCACTCTGCACCAAGACACGTTGGCCATTCACCCAGCAGGTGATTTGCCCAGGCTCCACACGCACCCGCAGGTGGTTCCAGTCGCCCGAGCGATAGGCCTCCGTGGGGACATCCGCCAAGATGGTCCAGGAATACACATCAGGGCCTTCGAAACGAGTGAGACGGAGTTTACCCGCCGAAGGGTAAAAGCCGTAGTGGGCATCTCCACCATCCGAGCAAAAAACCAGCCCGGCGGCACCGGATTCATCTTCCAGGCGCACATTGACCGCGACTTCGAAAGTCTCTCCCTGCTTTTCAGGCGTCCACAGACAGAGCGAACGACCACCGAAACCCTCCCCAGGCGTGGCGACTTTGATGATGCCTGCATGCTGCGTCCAACGAGCCCCCAACAGAGGACTCCAGAGTTTGGGATTCAGCACACCAATGGTTAGCCAACGGCTCATGGGCACTGGATTCGGCTTCGCAATCAAGCGCTTCAATTCGTTCACCGGCATGGCAAAACCCAGGTTCTCCGTGCGGGCAGACTTCAGCGTCAGCAAGCCCAAGACACGTCCCTGACGATCCAAGAGAGGGCCACCGCTGTTGCCCTTTTCAATAGGCACGGCTAGACGGATCATCGGGATGTCATTGATGACATCTGGAAACTCCGATACCACGCCATCCACGACACTGAAGGAGAGGCCTTCGGGATTGCCCATTGCCACGATGGGCTGCCCTTGTTTAGTCGTATCACTGTCTGCCAAGACGAGCGGTTTCAGGCCTTTCTTGGCCACGCGTAAAAGAGCTAGATCCCAATGGGCATCCGTGGCCGTGACTTCCACGACCTCGTATTTTTCACCGTTCGACATCTCGATCTCCAGCCTCCGAGCTTCGCCAATGACGTGAAGATTTGTGGCGATGAGGCCATCACTGCTCACCACAAAACCCGCGCCTAGACCATCCACACCTTCACGCCCGACCTGGAGAACTTTCACGACGGAGGGTTTGGCCTCAGCCGCGATGTCCTCCACCGATTTCATAGGCGCAGCCATCAGGCCCGAGCAGGCCAAGAGAGGAAGGAGGAAAAGCGGGCGCATAAAATAACAGTGCAGAAAGATACGCGCCGAGTGTGTAGAAAAGTGCGCGATGGGGACTCCTAAAGCATTGAAAACTAAATTTCAGGAAAGAGCAATCCCAGTTCATTTCCTGTGATTTGGGCTCCACATCAGGTTGGGAGACGCTAGTTTTGCTTTTATTCGATTATGAACCCACCTCGCCTGCGCTTCCTAGATGCCCTGGTGCTCCTGCTCTCCATTTACGTGATCGCGGTGCTGCTGGTTGACCTGACTCTCCCCATTCCAGACAATGTGCGCGAGCTTCTGCGTTATTCAGACTGGTTTGTCTGCTCCGTTTTCTTCCTGGATTTTGCCATTCGGTTTCGTCAGGCTCCTTCCAAAAGTCACTTCATGCGTTGGGGGTGGATTGATCTGCTCTCCTGCATTCCAGCCGATATTTTTGCCATTGGCCGCGCGGTGCGCATCGTACAGATCGTGCGCATTTTGAGGGCATTCCGCTCGGCACGCGCCATCATGAGCTACCTGCTTAAGCGTAAGGCCCGAAGCATGGCGGCAACGACGGGGCTGATGGCTGTGGTGCTGCTGCTTTTTTCCATGATCGCCATTTTGGTTTTCGAGCGCGACCCAAATTCCAACATCAAATCACCCATGGATGCGCTTTGGTGGGGCATTACCACGATGACGACGGTGGGATATGGAGATCGTTATCCCGTGACGATGGAGGGTCGATTTGTGGCCATGATCCTGATGATCACGGGGGTAGGATTGTTCGGGGTATTGACGGGATTGTTTGCACGTTTCTTTGTGGAGCCGGATCTGAATCGGGAGGACTCCGATATCAAAGAACTCATTTCTGAAGTGCGCCAACTGCGGGAGCGTCTCGAAAGTATCGAAAAGCAACCTTCGGACACGCACACGCGGTGAAAGAACACCGTTTTCAAGACCGACTCTTTCCCTCACTCATGAAAGCACCGTTTCTTACTTCCCTGCTGGCCCTTGCTGCCGCCTCGAGCCTGCTCGCTGAAAACAATACTCCCCCAGAGGGTTTCACGGCCCTCTTTAATGGCAAGGATCTCTCCGGCTGGTATGGCTGGGGCACCCGTGATCCTAGCGAACTCTGGGCCATGACACCAGAAGAGCAGGCAGCATACAAAAAGCAGTCCATCGAAGGCGGTGCTGTGGATAAAAAAGGCAAACCTGCCGATGATCACCTGCAAGCACATTGGAAAGTAGAAAACGGTGAACTGGTGAATGACGGCAAAGGTCTGTATCTGACGACAGACAAGGACTACGGTGACTTTGAACTCTGGGTGGAATACAAGGCCCTGCCTTTAGGTGACAGCGGCGTGTACCTGCGCGGCACCCCTCAAGTCCAAATCTGGGACCCTGCTGAAGACGATCCGAAAGGATTGGGACGCGCCAAAGGATCTGGTGGCCTATGGAATAACAGTGCGGGTGCTCCAGGGAAAGACCCTTCCAAGGTCATGGATAAGCCCCTGGGTGAATGGACTAG
>JAOZVT010001031.1 GCA_025869455.1 Prosthecobacter sp. | reverse complement strand
CAAGCGACAGCATGACTTCGACTAAAGAGAATGCCGGTCGGCAAGGAGGTCGTCTTGAAAGATATTTTATATTAAATAATGTTGTTTTCATAAATGATTACAATTTGAATGTTAGGCGATTATTAAAGGTCAGGGGTCAAAACGCTTTTGGGCAATGACACGGAAGCGGTGAAGGTCATCAAGCGTTGGTTTGCTAGTGATATCACCCGTGGCATAGTCCAAGCCGCTTGATGGATCTAGCTGATCGTCATGGAGGTCTAAGTAGCGCTCGATTACAGCAGAACCACGGTATTCAGCTCCTATTTGATCTTTGTCGGCTTCAAATTTTGAGGCATCGCTTGAGCGAGCTTTTCGAATGACCTGTGCACGCATGAAGACTTGGTAGGTGTTTGAGCGTGTCGTGAGGCGTGGATAGATGTTGGTGTAGGGACGCTCTTTGAGGTTTTCTCCTGTGATAGCGTGATCTTCCCAGAATTTCAAAATGCCACTTTGATTGCCCGTTTTGATCAGATCCGTCATTTTGTCTGGCCACTGGGTGGGAACGAGTGTGTCTGTGGCATCCGCCTTTTTCGGCAGCAGGTACATTTCACAGATCTGGGCCGGAGAGATGAATGAGAAACCTGATTCAAAGCGTTCATCAAAGAGTTTCATGGTCGCTTCGAGGTCTATTTGACGGTGCCAGAATTTACGTCCTGAAGCACTGCTATCATCTTTCCAGAACCAAGTCTGTGCACCGTTTGGCGGTGCACTGCCGGGACGTCTGAGATAGATGTTGGCATCCGCGTGTGATACGGCAGTAATCAACTCGCTCTTCATGACAGCGTGCATGGCGGTGGCACGGTGGATATGGCGGAAGGGTGCCATTTGATAATTCATGTTGATCTTTCCTGCCGTAGATCCGGGGGCGCTGATAGCGTAGGGTTCCACGACTGGCATCCAAAAGAAATCCATAAACAGGTAATCCGGTGGATCAATGCCTTGGACGGGAAGACCAGCGGTTCCTTTGCCGTAACCTTTTAATTTGTTAGGGGCACCAATGTGAAATCTTTGGCCACGTTTAGTGCTCCATGTCTGAGGGCGAAAAAGGAGAGTTCTCCATGCTTCACGGCGTTTTCCAAAAGGAGTGTTTCCCGCGTTATGTACTCCAGTCGGAAGTGATCCGAACATGCCTGGAGAGGCTACTTGACGATTTGGTGAAAAGTAAGTCGAGCCGCCTAACCATGCTTTCCATGGATCAGTAAAGTAGGGGACAGACTGTTCACCTGTCGAAGCACTAATGATGCCGTATGTATTGCCTTCGTCTGGTTTATTGATGTAGGCTCCATCAGTTTGATTGGCGATGCCTCGGTCAAAATCACCATACTTTTGTAACCCTGCACCAGTAGCTGCTGCGTAGGCATGATCAGGTAGGAAGCTTTTATAATAGTTCGCGTCTTTGACGAGGCGCCAACCTTTCTTGTCTTCCCCACGGTCGAGTCCAGGACCATCACTCCAATGAGCTAGCACAATATTATGGGCAAGCCGTTGCTGGCCATAGAAGCGGTGTTTCACAAACTCAGTGTCGGGGACTGTGAATTGCCCCATGGTTAGGCGGGGATCTCCATGACGTAGTACTAGAGATTGTAGCGTGTCATCAGGCGTGACAAGGTTTCCTCGATAGTATCTTCCTTCACCTGGATTATCCCCATAGGTGCCGATTTCATTGCCGATGAATCGGAATCTGCCACCCATATCCGTTTTGGCTTGAGTGGTGATATTGCCATTTTTGTCTCTGCCTAGTGCACCGTCAGCATTGAGTGCCCACCAGTAAGGTGCTGGTACTGGATGTTTAACGGCGTAAGTTCCATTGAAGTTTTTAGACCATGTGGTGTCTTCATTCTTGGTGATCAGATTTGGCGCAGGGAAGCTAGCGGGCGGAAACTTGAAATTAAAGGTTTGAAGAACTCGAGGACTCTTGGCGTTTGAGCGGATTTTAACGATCACCGTGCCACCAGAAAAGTTTATCTTCCCATCAGCGTCCACATCCATGAAGTCACTTACCAGATTGTATTGATTGCATTCTTTCAGTAGATCCGTCCTGCTTGCGTATTGTTTATAGTTTTGATCTTCTAAAAGACTGCCATGCTGGAAGCCATTCAATCCAGTGAACACGCTCGGAAGTTTGCGGCCTTGCAAAAAGGCACGGTAAGAAATGGTGCCCCCTCGTTGATAAATACCCCAGGCATTGCTCATGTGCTGGAATGGTCTAACAATGGTATTGCCATTGTTAACTGGAAACATCTTTACACCTTCAGCAGATAACTGACTGGCATCCACTTCGATCTGAATGTCTGGATTGATCAAGGTCCAGCCAGTGGATGGGCAGAACCACTCCAGAAGGAAGGTGGCTTGTATGCGCTTCTTACCATCTTCTAGGGGGGTGTCTTTGTCTAAGGTCCAGTTCCAATTTACAGGGTTGTAGCCAGGATGGTCTGCATTGTCTCCATCATGACCTTCAAGTTCATGCTGGGATGGATATTTGGTCTTATAGAAGCCCTTGCTTGGGTCTTGGTTTTGTCCGGTTAAAGGAGGGAAATTCGAGTACCAATTTTCTGATGTGCCCCAAACGCCGCTTTTCCAGTTAGGCGGTGTATAGCCCACCTCTGCTGGGGGTGTTGTTGGGACAATTTTTGGCGATGAAACTCCCCCAGCTATATTCGTGCCTTGAGCTGTAGCGATAAAATGTAACCCTACTTCACTGATGGTTAGGAACCGGCCCATGCCACGATAGACCTCATCTTTGCCTTTCGGTAAAACGGTTGGCATGACTTGGCCATGACCCGCATAGCTAGCGCCATCTGCATTGCGCATTGGGGTGAAGGTTTTGGACTGCATCCCACCTGTGCTTGATTGTGACGTCAGGCGACTGCTCGCGATCGATGGAATGGTTGGCGTATCGCCGACTGCTTGTTCAGCGATGTTTTCATCATAAAGATTGGTGCAGCGAATGTAGTCAAAGATCTCGACCAAGATCTGCTGAAGATTGTCGCCATACTTGTAGTCGAAAGTTGCGTTTTTGGTGGTAGCAAAGCCTGGAATTGGGCGACTTGTTAAATCCAGTAGATAGTTGTGCAGCTGTCTATTGCGCACGATTGTGCTGAGTTCGTTCTGGCTGGCGCTGTCTCTCCGCGTGAAGTAATAATCTCTTCCCGCTAGTCTAGAGCAGTAGGCAATGGTGCGATCAAAGACCGTTCTATATTCAG
>JAOZVT010001030.1 GCA_025869455.1 Prosthecobacter sp. | reverse complement strand
CATAAACGTTTCATTGGCGCCAAGTCTGCATAAGAAATGATTCGAGTTAAATCAAGAAGAGCACATAGAAGAACGCCTTTCAAAATTATATCCGATTGCTCCTGCCTACTAATCCAAAGACTCAGCTCTCTCTCACAGAGAGCTGAAGCAGGACATAAAGAAAGACCTGGATCTATCGTTCTGTCAATCTCCATTATTGGGAATTTACACCAATCAGATAGCAGGTTAGATATCCAATCCCGTCCTGAAGCACCGTCCACAAACCTGATTCTCATTTGGATTGATAGACGAATAAGATCATAACCTACTGGCCATCTATCTAAGCGGGCCAAATCAATAAAAGTTATCTGTCCAGCGCTCCCGAGAATTACATTCTCCGGATTCAGATCTCCATGCTGAATAACCCAGAGTAAAGGGGGTATACTAGAAATAAACCCCTTCCAATTTGTAGTCACATAGTGAATCCTGGCGAAAAGCTTTTTGGGGTCGGGCGCCAAGCTAGGCCACGTCCCCTCTTGCTCAAGAATCACAGCCATGTCAGAAAGCAAATCACAAGATTTCCTTGCCCGATGTAAATCGATAGCAGACAACTCAAGTCTAGTGTTTTTTTGACTATCTTCCGAATGACTTAGCATTCTACCCCTTTCGCTTTGAGCCAATTGCACATCTATTATGGTTTGGATCTTGGGAAAATACTTGTCAATGTCTGCCGCTGAATTACGCAATATATTACCGAGCGTCGGACCAGGAATTGCTTCTTGAATAGAATAATACGCACGAGCACCAGGCAGAGGTTTAACCGGTCGGCCCCGCGCACAAAGCCTTCCGAAATCCTCAAATTCACCCTTGTAATCTTCTGAATCAATAATCTTAGTTTCACGTTCGATCAGCTCAGCCTTAGGAGCAATCTTCACAACAATACTACCTTTAACTTCGTTGTTTTTAAGCCCTGTGACATTTAATAGGCTAGAACCTGAATAACCTGAAGACAGTGCTCGAACTTTTATGTCGCACCAGCCCGCACACTCAGCATTTAGCAAATCATCAAGCGTTTCGGAGGAGAAAGAAGCATAGAATATCCGCATTCCGAGTGAGTCCTCAACGTCGTGGAGAACAGGAGAAGCCCCTTGCCGCCGCCCTAAAGCGCGACGAACGACTTGTTCTACAAACACAGCACGATCTCTTAAACTCTCATGTTGAGATAGTTCCTGCTTGCTCAAGATTGCATGGAACATTGTTTTTGCCTCGTCATGTTCGAATATGTCCCTGAACTTGGTATACGCAATCCAAGTTGCTTGTGATCTCGCAGCCATAAGCTCCTGGACTCGCTTTAAGCCTGCATTCGCATCGGATGAGCCATCATCATCCAATGCAAAATCGCAAAAAATAACTTGGTCAGCAGTATCATCACTTAAATTTAATAACTCTTCAGCTTTGCTCCATTGATCAATAATAGCAGAACCCTCAGTCTGTAGTATACTATCTGGAAAACTAGTTTTTAATGCAGATATCAGAATATTTAGCTCACCACGCCGATTTTCAATAATAAAGAATTTCATAATTAAGCATATTTATTCGTTGTGTCACAGTCAAAGAAACTTGGAAAAGCTACTGTCGTGACCCACAAATCAGATATTGGCGATTCTATATCAGAATTCACAATGACATTATACTGCTTTGCTTTGTTTGCTGCCAAAGCAATACCTGCACCGCCCATTACCTCCCTTAAGCGGACTACATTTGAAGCGCTAAGGGTCATTTGACCATCAATTATACCTTTTGATATCTTCAATGAGAGAGGATCTCCGTGATCAGCCACATTATCTATTAGTAAACGAATAATGTCATCCATCTCAGTCATAGGGACCGGAGTAACCATCACGCTTACCTCAGCAGCCAAGTCAATACGATTATTAGCCAACGTTTTCGAAATCAAGCATCCGCGCCTAACGAGTATCGACCACGGTGCCGAAAAAAACGCCCTAACACCTTCACACAATGGAGCCAGGTTATTTTCCAGATTAGTCCGACTCAACACATCCGTTGCAGACCAACCGTGTTCCCACGTCACGTGGCGCAGCATCTCTAGAGCTTTGGATATTCGTTGCATCCTCTGAGGAGTAACCTCATCGACTCTTTTCGGCAAAAGTAGACGCAGATCTTGGCATCTAGACGCAGCGTTTTCGCAAGCTGTAATTAACAGTTTAGTAAATTTTTCATCCCCTCTCAACTCACTCAGATATACGAGGCCAGCAAAAGCAGGTAAGAAAGTTTGCTCCACGAGATCGCAAGCTTTAGGCAAATTGTGCACCACTTCCTCCAATGCTTGAGCGTCGGAAAAATCAGACCAAAAGTCTAGCATGGCGGTTATTTGATAATAAAGAGACTCCCAATGCTCCTCGGCTTCCCTTGAGTGACGAGCCATGCATTCAAGAAGTCTACGGACAGGTATTTCAGCATCGTTGGCAGAAGCGTAACCATGATAAGATTGTTTAAATTGGTAAGATTGCTTGATTACTGCGAGTGCGGCGCGAGCCCTATCTGGACCATTCTGCGGTGTTGTCTGCCTGTATAAGGCATCCCTG
This sequence comes from Prosthecobacter sp., assembly GCA_025869455.1. Lineage (GTDB taxonomy): Bacteria > Verrucomicrobiota > Verrucomicrobiia > Verrucomicrobiales > Verrucomicrobiaceae > Prosthecobacter. The sequence continues at coordinate 691 of JAOZVT010001030.1, read as the reverse complement.
ATGCGGTAGTAATTGTCTTGATTGCGGCCAAAAAGAATTAAAGAAAAAAGGAGAAATTGAACTCTTAGATTTTCATCGTGTAAAATAAAAGGGACAATTTCATTTAATGAGTTGAAAAAATAACTTTCACACCAAGCAAGAACGACGAGAGAGTCGCTTTTGTCAGGAACTGCGGAGTTTTGGTCTTTAATGATTTCACAACAAAGTTTAACTGTATCTCGGCGGCACATTCCATTGAATGGCGGTTCATCAAGCAATTCCGGCTCTAATGCTAATAAACTAATTAACGATGGACTTTTCTGCATTTGCAGATTGTTCCAACAATCAATTATAGCTGGAAGAACTGCCTCGTTTTGTTGAAACAGTGACAAAAGATGACGAAGTTGCGCAGCTTCCCAAGACAACATACAGTTATCGACATGATGCGGATAAAACACATGCCGGATAGGGTATGGACCATTCATACGCGCCATTACATTCTTGAAATATAAGCGTAATTCTTGATTAGGGATTGGTCCAGATGAAGCTATGCGCTTTATCAAGGGATGATCGACCGGAAGTTCACCTTCCCGAGATCTAACCTGCAAGCGCAATATATCTGCCAATTCAAAAGGAATGCCACTTTGTTGGCTAGAGTCCGTCGGAGGGTGTAGTTCACGCCAAAGTTGAAATGATCTAAGCTCTACGGGAC
>JAOZVT010001029.1 GCA_025869455.1 Prosthecobacter sp. | reverse complement strand
CAGGAGGTGAATCAAGGGGGTGGTCAGCTTCATGTCAAAAATTAATCTAGCCCCTTTATACGGCATCAGAGGGTTGCATGTTAGCGTAAAATCGGCTCTGTCAGTCTTTATGATCAACGTTATTGTCATTCTCGAGATCGATCCAGCCCGCGTGGATGAATTCCTGGAAGTCATCACCTACAACGCTGCCGAGTCTCTGAAAGAACCCGGTTGCCTCCGTTTTGAGGTCAGTCGCCAGTTTGAGCAACCCAACCTTTTTGCCCTCAGTGAAAGCTATGTGGACAAGGATGCCATGGACGCTCACTACCTAACCCCACACTTTGCCATCTGGAAAGAAAAATCCGCCACTGGCTTTGTGGCAAAGCGCTGGTCAGTCAAAGGTCCCGTGCTGGAATAACCCTGTGGAAGACGCTTTCGGCCATCGCATCTCTTATCTGCGCGTTTCAGTCACGGATCGCTGCAATGAACGCTGCCGCTATTGCATGCCGGAGGAGGAGCAGGCGTGGTTCCCCAAAGACGAAGTTCTGACCTATGAGGAAATGCTGCGTGTCCTGCGCGTCGGCGCGGGCATGGGCATTCGTAAAGTTCGCGTGACGGGCGGAGAACCGCTGACCCGCCCTGGCGTGGCTGATTTCTGCGCGCAAATTTCAGCCATCCCCGGCATTGATGAAATCGGCATTTCCACCAATGGCACGCTCCTTTCCAAAGAAGAGAATGGCGTCACCATGGCTGCACGCTTGGTCAAAGCAGGAGTCCGCAGCGCCAATGTCTCACTCGATTCGCTCGACCGTTCCGTTTACCAACGCAGCACCAGCCGAGATCTCCTGCCCAAGGTCATGGATGGCATTGATGCCGCCATTGAAGCAGGCTTTAAAAGCATTCGACTGAATTGCGTGCTGATGAAAAATCAGACGGAAAAGGAGTTCGTTCCTTTGATGAAATACGCGTGGGAAAAAGGTCTGCTGCTACGCTTCATTGAGCTCATGCCAGTCAGCACGCAGGAGGTCCTTCGTGAAGATAACTTCTTAGCTACGGGCACCGCCAAACAATTGATCGAGCAACACACAGGGCTACTGATTCCCCTGCCCGACTTCAAGACCAACGGACCTGCCACTTACTACGCAGTGCCCGGCACGGAGCAGAAGATCGGCTTCATCGGTGCGATGACCAACCTGCATTTCTGTGAGACCTGCAACAAGCTCCGCCTAACCAGTGATGGCAAACTGCGTCCCTGCCTGGGCAGTTGGCTAGAGTTTGACCTGCGCACCGTCTTGCGCGCTGGTTGTAGTGATGCTGAACTGGCTGACTTCATCCACAACGTCGTCGCCAGAAAACCCAAGGAGCACGACTTCCGTGACAACTACCAGCCCAATCGGCGCATGATCGCCATTGGTGGTTAGTCTGAATCGCGATGGATCAGGTTGTCTCAGGCGTGGCCTTCGGCAGAGCTTCCTTGGGCGCAGGTTTTCCTTCTTTCACGGAGCCCCCCACTTCCACCTGACCATCAATATTCGGCAGCACATGCGCACCATCCGCCGGGAATGGGATTGGTGTTAAACAAAGAACATCCCCTTCTTTCGGAGACAGCTTAGCCGTGGCGGAAACGACGATGTGTTTTTCATTGCTCACCAAGGGCTCCACCGTCATGCGCCGCAGGGTATTTCCGGGCTGATCAATCAGGATGATTTCATTTCCTGCCCGCACGGCATTGCGCGGGATCACATACACATTCTGCAAAGGTTCACCGACAATCTCAGCCTCCACAAAAGCTCCAATGGTCAGCGGCGGAGCACCATCTGGACGCCGAGCATAAGGATCCGTAATTTGGGCAACAGCGGTGGCTTGGCGCGTCTCAGTATCCAAAGAACCTTCCACCCGCACAATCTTGCCTTCCCAACCCACATTTTTACCCGCGATGACCGATTTTAAATACACCTTCGCTCCATCTTCCTGAGCGGTGCTTTGATCCCGATAGGACTGAGGGAGTTGCAAATATTGACTCTCACGCTCCGGCAAAGGCAGACGGACCTCCACATAATCCACCGCAAAGATGCGCCCCAAGACAGTTCCCTGCCCGACAAATTGGCCCACATCCACACCCTGCTCCAGCACTTGGCAGTCATAAGGGGCACGAATGGTGGTGCGCTCCAGATCGCGCTCCGCTTTCATGACCTGAGCCTTAGTGGAAGCCACATCTGCCTCAGCTTTCGCCACCTGCGGCACTCGTGTTACTAAGGCGGAAGGCGTGCCGCTGCGGCCCATCGCCTGCCAGTTTTCCAGCGCCTGTTCAGCCCGTGCTTTTTCTTCTACGAGCACGACCTCTGCCTGCGCCACGGCGGCCTTCGCCATGATGATGGCCGTTTCATAGTCCAGGGGATCTAGACGCATCAGGACATCCCCTTTGCTAAAGAAACCGCCAGGTCGGAAGGACGGACTGATTTCAATGATTTTGCCACTCACTTCCGGCAATAGGGTGCTGCGGGTGCGGGGCTGCACCGTTCCTTGAGAACTGACATGCAGATCATAGGTCGTCTTATTCAGCACGGTCCCATCCACGCGGACCAGCGTCGGTGGGATCTCTTTCTTCTCTTGCTTGGGTGGATTGCTGATCAGCCACCACGCCAGCATGATGCAGCCACCCAGTACGACAAGGGGGAGAATAAAACGAATAGCTCTGAGAATGAAGCGCATGAACAAAAAGTTAAACGCTTCGGGATGCCTCAGGATTCAAACTTTGTCGAATGCCCTTTCGAGGTTTATTGGCCTCGAAAGGGCTAAAATCCGAACTAAGCAAAGAAAGCAGCAATGGGTTTGCCACCGTCTGTAATCGGCACGGGGCGTGAACCATCCATCAGTTCATGAGTTGGATCGATACCCATAGCCGCATGAATCGTTGCATGGAAATCCGGTGTAGAAACTGGGTTTTCAACGATGGTTTTAGCAATGTCATCCGTGACACCATAGGCACCGCAATGCTTCAAGCCACCACCTGCAAGGATCATGCTAAAGGTACTGCACTGGTGACCGCGACCGCCGCCGCCATCAAACTCTGGTGGGCGTCCAAACTCGGTGCCGATGGCAATGAGCGTCTTGTCCAAAATGCCGTGATTTTTCAGATCCACAATGAGGGTGGCCAGAGCATCATCCAGATCCTTGATCAGCAAATGCTGGTTAAGCTGCCCATCGTTATGCGTATCCCAACCCGTGCCATTGACGAACCCGAGGTTATGGGAAACTTCAATGAAACGAACCCCGTCTTGGATCAGGCGGCGGGCCAAAAGGCAACGCTG
>JAOZVT010001028.1 GCA_025869455.1 Prosthecobacter sp. | reverse complement strand
ACCTTGCCACGATAGGCGGCATAGAGGCAGTAAGGCTTGGTCTCAAAAGTCCACCCTTGTTCAGTCAGCAAGTGCTTCAGGCTGGCAGCTTGTGAATCGGTGAGCGCTTTGGTGTATGTTGTCAGAGGAGGCATGAATGAGAATCGTAGCAAACCACAGGAGTTTGTGTGCCTTTCGGGAGGGCACGATTTGTCTCAGGATTAATTACCAGGAATTTGCCTGAGAGTTACAACTTTTGTTTCAGGGGGAACGCACGGCTGAATTCTCCCAGGGAAGACGGAATGAAGCAGAAAAAATGTCCACACTCACGTTGGTATGACCTTACCATAAGGCTACTCTTGAATCCTTTCGCTATGAAATATTTGATCCCCGTTTTTTCTCTCATGACTGCCCTGAGTCTTTCAGCGGCTGAATGGACTGTTTCGACCTTTGCTGGAACCGGTGAAAAGGGATTCAGTGGAGACGGAGGTCCCGCCACCGAAGCTAAACTGGATAATCCTTTCGGACTCGTCCGTGGGCCTGATGGCGCTCTTTGGTTCTGTGAGTACACGGGGCAAAAAATCCGCCAAGTGACACCGGATGGAATCATCCACACGATGGCAGGCACAGGCATGGTGGGCTATACGGGCGATGGCGGCCCTGCTCTGGAGGCAACGTTTAACCTGCCCCATGAAATTCGTCTTGATAAGGCTGGAAATTATTACATCGCTGATATGAAAAACAACGCGATCCGCAAGGTGGACGCGAAGACGGGAATCATCAGCACCTTCGCGGGTAACGGCACCGCTGGTTACAGTGGTGATGGAGGCCCTGCTGAAAAAGCTCAACTTAAGCAACCTCACAGCATTCAATTTGATCCCCAGGGAGATCTCTACATTTGCGATATCGGTAACAACACCATCCGCAAGGTGGACATGAAGACTGGCTTGATCAGTACTTTCGCGGGAACTGGAACGCCTGGAAATACGCCCGATGGAGCACCCATTGCAGGGACTCCTTTGAAGGGGCCTCGCTCGCTTGATTTTGATAAGGACGGGAACCTTTGGCTTTGCACCCGCGAAGGGAATCAAGTTTTCAAATTTGATCTCAAAGCTGGTAAGATTCACCTCATCGCAGGGACGGGAAAAAAAGGCTTCACGGGACATGGCGGACCTGCCAAGGAGGCAACGCTCAGTGGTCCGAAAGGGATCGCGATTGATGCCGATGGCAATGCTTGGCTGGCTGACACCGAAAGCCACAGCGTGCGACTGGTGAATGCCAAAACAGGCGCGCTGGATCTGATGGCGGGCACTGGTTTAAAAGGCGATGGAGCCGATGGAGACCCTCTGAAATGTGAAATGGCACGTTTGCACGGGATCTTTGTGGATGCCGATGGTGCTGTTTACATCGGCGATAGCGAAGCCCACAAGGTGCGCGTGTTGCGCAAGAAGTAAGTGTCTCGACATACCCGCAAACTTTGTCCCAATCTGCCTCCATGACATCTTTCCACACACTCCTACTTTTGGCCCTACTTCCAGGTGCAGCCTTGGCTGAACGCATCCATCTCGTCGCTGGAGGTTCTCAAGACGCCACCGGCATTGCTGCTACCGAGGCTCTGCTCAAGGAACCCTTTGGTATGCAGTTTGATCCAGGGGGGCACATGTGGATCATCGAAATGGTCTCAGGCAATCGTCTGCTGCAAGTGGACGGCGGTGGTGTCATGACCCACATGGCCGGAGTCGGAACTTCTGGTTATAGCGGAGATGGCGGTCCGGCTTTGCGGGCACAATTCAACGGGCCTCATAACCTCGCCATCCAGCCTGATGGAAAGATCCTGATAGCAGACACCTGGAATGGTCACATTCGCGTGATGGACCCGAAAGCAGGGACGGTAAAAACCTTGGAAGGGTGGCAAGCTCCTAAAGGCAAAGAACGCGGCAATGGACATTACTGCATCACGTTAGACTTCACTGGTAATCACCTATACATCGCCGATCTTCGCCAAGTGCATCACCTGGACCTAACCACAGGTAAGTCAGAGGTGGTGGCGGGAAATGGCCAAAAAGGAGTGCCCGAAGACGGGGCTGTGGCCATCAATGCACCGTTAGTGGACCCGCGTGCTGTGGCAGTAGATCGCCAGGGAAATATCTACATCTTAGAGCGAAATGGCAATGCTCTCCGTGTGGTGGACAAGTCGGGCCACATCCGCACCGTTGTCAACGCCAGTGGGAAAAAGGGCGGGGAAGGGGACGGCGGTCCAGCTTTAGCCGCGACCATGAATGGCCCCAAGCATCTATGCATTGATCTGGATGACAGCGTGATCATTGCCGATGCCGAAAGTCACCTGATCCGCCACTACATTCCGGCCACTGGGAAAATCGAACGCCTTGCTGGTACTGGAATTAAAGGCAGCGCTGGAGTTGGAGGAGACCCTCTAAAGTGCCAGCTATCACGTCCTCATGGAGTCACCGTGCATCCTCAGACCGGAGAACTCTATATCACCGATAGCTATAACAACCGCCTATTAAAAATCGTGAAAGAGTAAGTCTTTAAGGCACAAAAAAAGCGCTCCTGGTGGGAGCGCTTTTTTAGTTGAAGAGATGGTTAGGCAACCTTTGCGGGTGGGATTTGCTCTCGATATTTCCAGACTAGAGGCAACCGAGGCAGCGCATGCCAGTAGCGAGGAATGAATTTTTTAGGCTCTGACCAGCAACGGAAAAACCACCCCAACCCCGCACGATCAGCCCAAGATGGAATCAGCGCCTGAGTTCCTGCTAAAAACGCAATGGCAGCACCTGTGCACACGATGCCCGGAGGAGATGGCGCAAGTTGCGCTTTCAACCAAGCTCCCAAGACTTCTTGTTTGCCGCCAGCTAGATTTAGCATCACCACCTTGGGTTTGTAGGCGCGGATTTTTTCAGCTAGCTCGTCATCTTGGATCTCACCTTTGGGGTAGAACGGGGCCACATAGGTATTGGATTCATCAATTGGGAATCCTTGAGTTTTTAACCAACCGCCAATGGCTGAAGATTCCTGTTCAGAAGGCATGACCCAAAAAACGGCTCCAGGCTCTTTCATCTCAGGGGCCTTGACCAAGGCCTGAACAAGTTTCAACCCCGAATGACGCGGCACGACATGACCCGTAGCATAGGTGTAAACTGCGACCATTACAGCACTGTCCGTCAGCGTAATATCCGCTTGCTGGACTGCATGCCGATAGGCGGGCAGATCACGAAGTTCATTGGCTAAATTTGGTCCAGATGGGGCCACAACCAAGGCTCCCTTAAAGGTGGCTTGAAGCACTTGCTCAATG
>JAOZVT010001027.1 GCA_025869455.1 Prosthecobacter sp. | reverse complement strand
GGGACTTGGCATCCTAACTGTTAATAATCTACACAAACCCCTCACGGGGGCATTGGTGCTGTTAGTCCCATAATAAACCGAGCGACTCCGGCAATTGATCGAAGTTCGACTGATGGTGGAACCTGAAAATGCGCGACTGACAGCCGAACGTGCCTCTGCCAAACAGATCATCGCTCTTCGCGAGGTTCATGAAAAGCTGGTCCACGCGACTTCGTTCGATGACTCTGTCATGGCAGACATGGAGTTTCATCGAATGCTCGCCGTTTTATCAGGCAACCAGATCGCGGCACTGCTACTGCAATCACTTTCGGAATTGCTGCAAGCCAGTCTCAAACATGGCTACAAACGGGTGAGCACTGCCACCGCCATCAAGCAGCATAACGCCATCGTGAAGGCTATTGAACAACGCGATAGCGCTGCCGCCGCAAGGGCCATGCACCGCCACCTCATCACCGCACAAGAAGACCTGGGACTCAATCAACCTTCTACCAAATCCATCCGAGCATGAATCTGCAGCAACTCACTCGCCGGGCTTTTCTGGAACGCATGAGTACTGGCCTAACAGGTGTGGCCATGACTCGCTTGTTAAATGGAGCCACGATTCATGAGCCTCATTTTGCCCCCAAGGCCAAACAAGTTTTGCAGATCTTCTGCCCCGGAGCCGCCTCCCACGTGGATCTGTGGGATCACAAACCTCTGCTAGAAAAGTTTCATGGAACTCCCATGCCTGGCGGCGAGGCCGAGGTCAGCTTTCAGGGGAAAAATGGCAACCTCATGCGCTCACCTTGGGACTTTGTCCGCGCTGGGAAGAGCGGAAAAATGATCTCTTCCATACTTCCAAACATGGCTCGTCATGTAGATGATATTGCTTTTATCCACAGCATGGCTTCCCGCACAAACACGCATGGCCCTGGCTGCGTAAACATGAATTCATGCTTCACTCGCGACGGCTTCCCAAGCGCTGGCTCCTGGGTCAGTTACGGCCTCGGCAGTCTGAATGAAAACTTGCCTACTTACATTTCCATCCAAGATCTGCGCGGGGAACCCCCCAATGGTAAAGCCAACTGGGGCAATGGCTTCTTACCTGCACAACACCAGGCCGTCTCCATGGCCGCTCAGCAACCTTTGAGAAATTTGGCAAGACCCAGTGACATCAGCGCCGACGAAGAGAAAGCCACCCGCGATTTCCTCAAAAACATCAACAATGAGCATGCCGCCGCTCACCCAGGAAACGATGAACTTCGCGCCCGCATGTCCGCCTACGAGCTCGCGGCAAAGATGCAACTCACCGCTCCCGAGGTGAGTGATCTCTCACACGAGCCGCAATACATTCAAGACCTCTACGGCACCAACGACAGCAACAAACTCAAGGCGGCTTATGCGAAAAATTGTCTGCTCGCCAGGCGATTCCTGGAGCAAGGAGTTCGCTATGTCAGCCTCTACTGCGCCTCACGCGCCAGTGCGGTGGATGGCCTCCTCAACTGGGACGCTCACAAGACTCTCAAGGCGGATTACGAGCGCCACTGTCCCATCTTTGACCAGCCCACCGCCGCCCTACTGACTGACCTTAAACAACGCGGCATGCTCAATGATGTACTCATCATCTGGTGCACTGAATTTGGCCGAATGCCGACCCACCAGCAAGGCACCTCCGGGCGCGATCACAACCCTGATGCCTTCACCACCTGGATGATGGGAGCGGGGGTCAAAGGCGGCGTCAGCCATGGCGCGACGGATGACTTTGGCCGCCGCAGCGTGGAAGACGTCACCTCTGTCTATGACTTCTACGCCACCGTTCTGAAGCTACTCGGCCTCGATCACGAAAAGCTAACCTACTATCACAACGGTGCCAATCGTCGCCTCACCGACATCCATGGCCATGTGCTGTCGAAGATCCTGGCGTGACCATTTAGCCGCGCATGATGACTTCATCTCCTCCACCGTGCCGCCAACTGACGCCGTGCAGCCTAGCTTCGCAGGTCCGCAAACACCTGATCGGCAGGACGTCCGGCATCTCCCTCTACGTAAGAATCCATCGCGGCTTTAAGGCGCATGTCCAAGCTGGCCTCCAGCTCAGCAGGTGTCTGCGCAGGGACATTGGGAAGAGTTTCGTCCTGATGGGGCATAAAAACATTCAATCACATTTTTGCTTTACACTCATCCTCCATTCCGCCGTCCCAGAGATGAAGACGCTATTCGCAATTTCAACCCGGCCAATGCCAGACGATCAAATCAATTGGGTAAATTTCCCCATCAGCATGGGCTTTAATGAAATTGGTCTCATTAGCGTCAAAGGCTCCAATGTTACCGCGTTTCCACGCATAGGGCTGCAAAACGGGAGAAATGCTGGAATGACCATTCATCCAGGTCCAGCCTTGTCCTTTCATATAGTGGTGGATTTCCTTTTCCGTTGGTGCCTGTCCATCCACAAAATCCTGTCGCAGCAAAAGCCCCGCCCCATCTTCGAGCCTGGCTTCATAGACGCAAGCGAACTGAAAACTTTTCCAGCTCAAGAACTCACGTTCAATCGCTTGCTCCATCGTGCCTGGACTCAAAATGATTTTCCCCCGTGTGTCTTGTCCAAGGATGCATCCAAAACCGGCTGTTCCAAAACCATTTTCTTCGCGGCCCCGGAGTTTGATGATGCATCGTTTGTGGCGATCCCAAAAAACCACAGCTTCACCACGGCTGGCGACGAATTTAAAACGTTCGCCAGCAGGCCCCAACGAGGCCCAGTCCAGAGTGCAATTAATCCGGCGGCTGAGAATTTGTGCAGCCCCCAACAAGCTGCCCCCCAAACCCGAAAGCCTGTCTATCTCTTTTTCCAGCGCAGGCCCGTCAATCTGACGAGCAAACTCCAGTCTGCTGATCATGGAGAATTTGGAGTTGAGATTTCATTTGAACGGACATTGTGCTTTCTACAGCACTCAGCCCATCTTTTAACTGACGGCGCACCTGTTGATAAACATACTCTCCCGTTACTGACGGAATCACTGTTGAGACATTCGGAGGCAGACGTAGAACCACTCCAGGAGGAGGGAGTACGATGGATGGAAAATCTGAGGTCACGTTTTCATCATACAACAATCAGAGATCATAGCAAGAATCCTGTCGTTTTGTTTCCCCTTTCCCCCACCCAATCATGAAGCCCGTCCTCGCATTCCTGATCACCTTCTCACTGCCCCTCCTCGCAGCCGATAACATCGCTTTCTTTGAGCAAAAGATTCGACCTGTGCTTGTCCAACATTGCTACTCATGCCACAGCGCCGAGGCCGAGAAGCTAAAAGGGAATCTCTATCTCG
>JAOZVT010001026.1 GCA_025869455.1 Prosthecobacter sp. | reverse complement strand
ACGCCTGTGACAGGCTCTGAATAGGTGACCCGGAAGGTGACGGAGGAGGTGGAGATGGCCTGTGCCGAGGGTGCTGACCGCGTGACAGAAACCACGGTGGGGGCGGTCATGTCTGCCAGAGTACTAAAGGTGCCGACTGAACTGTAAGAGGTACCAGAGGTGTTTTGGGCATAGGCTTTGTAGCTGTAAGCAGAATTGGTGCCCAAGCTGGTGGCACTCACCGTGAAGACTCCTGAGGTGCCGGTCACTTTGGTCACGCCAGTTCCTGCAATTTCAGGGTTGGCATTCGTGGCTGTTAGAGCATACACCACCCCACGTTCTGTGATGGAAGCACCACCATCGGCGGTTACATCCCCGCCCAAAGTCGCGCTGCTCTCAGTCACGCTGGCACTTGTTGGAGACGTCACGGTGGGAGCAACCGAAGAGGCCGTAGCAAGACCTCTCATCAAAGAAGAAGCAGAACCTGAAGCCCAAAGATTGACGCCATCAGAAGTCCCCCAAATGGCGAATAAAAGAGATGACCCTACGGTCGTTTCTGCCGCCCAAGTGGAACCGTCCCAACGCGACATGAAAGCGCCTTGATCTCCGACGGCGTACACATTGTTTGCAGTAGTTCCTGTGATGCTGCGAACGGTGCCAAAAGAGGTGACGACTGGTAATCCTGTCGTATCTGCCCTGGACCAGGAGGTGCCATTCCATTTGAGTAGGGTTACGAGAGTCTGCCCAATGTCCACCCCCCCACCGACCCAAATGTTGTTAGCATCTGATCCCCAGATGGAAACGAGAGTCGTGGTCGCGTTTAAAGCAGGGGACACACTGTAGCTCACAGGGGACCAGGAGACCCCGTCGTAATGGACGATGCTTCTATTAGTTCCCACCGCCCAAATATTGGAGCTAGAGGTACCCCAAAGCGCCCTCAAGCCGGATGTATGCGTGTATTGAGTGCTCCAGCTTGTGCCATTCCATTTGAGGATAGGACCAAATTCACCATTGTCTGCTACGGCCCAGATGTTGTTGGCATCGGCCCCCCAAATGGAGTTAATATTATAAGGACCATTGGTACCGCCAGCCTCAATCCCTGAGGTGAATGTCGTCCAGGTGCTCCCATTATATCGGGAGATGTGGCCATTTCTACCACCAGCCCAGACGTTGGTGGAACTAGTCCCCCAGACGGTATAAAGTCGGGCTGTGGCGGGTGTAGTTTGCGAGCCCCAGACGCTTCCATTCCACTTCAAAATAAGCGCAGAGCCGTCTCCCCCCGCAATCCAAACGTTATTGGCATCTGAACCCCAGATACCGCGAAGGGATGTCGAGGCCGGAGCATTGGCGTTTTCAGCAGTCCAAGTGGCAGCCTTCAGAGTGGTCTGCGCCATGAAAAGACCAAGAATTAAAGCTAAAACCAGCGTCATTTTTTTAATCATAAAGCAGAGTTATCTCACTTAACCTCAAGAGCTATAAAGCTGGAACGCCGATAGGTTGATACATGTTAATCCGCCAATAATCCAAACGAAACTGATCTGCCACCCCCAGATTCCATGTGGTGAAACGGCGGTCAGTGACTGAACACAACCGCTCGGAGACGTAAGCATGCCATGCAGTCAAGAAGCCCTTCACTCTCCAAAGCTGAACTCTTAGAGATAGAACGGAATTACACATGCAGAACAAAGACATTTATTTAGTATAGACAATCAACCAATAAATACAAAGAGATGTTGGTGAAATCAGTCTCCGTGTGCAGAAAGCTCCAAATCCCAAATCTCTTTAAAATTATTTTAAACATATACAACATCTATTGTGTAAAATTATTGCTTCCTAATTTAAACTCGTTTGCACAGATTATTTCTGCCCATGGTTCAGCTAAAATACGTTATTTTAACTATAAGAATTGCTGTATTTTTATAAGATGCTCGCCCAATTCATTAACCTTAGCAAAGTTCTATCAAATGCATGGTGTCGCAATAAAAAATCAGTCAATGCTTCTATCAACCCAAACTCCGCGATTGATCACGGAATTCCGGTTTCAAGAACCCCTGAAAAGGAGGCCTTAGACGATTTTGCGTTACAGACTGGCGGCATTCTTCTAATCAAGTGAGTCGTCATGAAATGACGCTCCCTTCGGAAAGGTGATCATTGAAAACTTTTCCAAGAGTTCCCTTTCATGATTCGTTCTGATCCTCTTTGCCGCAGCGCGGCAGTCGAGTCATTGCCAGGTCTTTGTAAAGGCCGGGCTAATCAACGCGTGCCACTTTGTGTCAGCAGACACAGGCAAGATGCCTGTGCTCCATGCTAGTGATTCCATGAGTGCCCATAACACCAGTCCCTGTGGTTAAATCGTATTAGATTTCCCCTACTATGACGGCCTCAATGCGGTAGCCGTCGGGGTCAAAGACGAAAGCGGCTTGGTAGTGCGGGCCGTATTCTGGGTGCAGCCCGGCACCGCCGTTGTCGGTGCCGCCGTGAGCTAGGGCGGTCTGGTAAAAACGGAGCACGGCTTCACGATCCGGGGCGGTGAAGGCGAGGTGGAAGCCATCTCCTGGTACGCAAACGGTGCTGGCCCTGAGCTTGAGGGCAAATTTGTCACCGCCACCCGGGTAGCCGTAACCGATGGCTGTTTCATCGGCCCAGACACGGACATACCCCAAGGTAGGCAGCACGGCATCGTAAAAGGCTGCGGCGCGGGCGAGGTCTTCAACGGCAATGGAGAGGTGATGAAGCATGGATGAGATGAGATATCACGGGAATGCCTTGAATCTCGATTGATTTTTTGAGGCGGCGGAGGGTGAAAGGCAGCCTCGAAAGGTCTTTGCGGTGGGCTTTTCTCCGCAAACGGACGCTGCTTTCCTGTTGCCACCCCTTCCCTGGCGATGCGATGGAGCGGCATGCAATACAACCGCCGTCCGAAATTCCGCTCCACCCGTGTTATCGACGGTCAGGAAGTGACCCCTCGCAAAAGCATGGGGCAAAACTTTCTGGTGGATGAGGAGGTGGCGCATTGGATCGCGGATCAGATCATGCCGGATGGCGCGGCGCTGGTGGTGGAGCCGGGACCGGGTCTAGGTGCCATGACGCAACATTTGGTTAACCGCCCGCAGAAGTTGCTGTTGATTGAAAAGGATAACCAACTGGCTCCGCAACTGCAAAAACGCTACGGTGACCAAGGCGTGGAGGTGCAGCACGGGGATGCGACGCAGGTGGACATGCGGGAATGGTATCGCTATGGCGATGTGCGTGTCATTGGTAACCTGCCCTACTCCGTCGGGGGGGAGATCATGAAGCACATGCTGACGCCGCCGACGCCGGTGAAG
>JAOZVT010001025.1 GCA_025869455.1 Prosthecobacter sp. | reverse complement strand
AACAAGCTTGGCAAACCTATTTCCACCAAGGCGCAACGAGTCACGGTGCGGCTGCGTCCGGTCTTTGAACCTGCATTGAAGGATGACTTTGACCCCGATGATGCGGCAGCAGTCGATGAGCGATTCCGCGCGCCTGATGCTTATACGCTAGAAATCGTAAACACTGAGGACGCATGAAGCGAAAAATTAACACACCGCAGCTTGGCAGCCATGAGGCGGCAGCCTCCAGATTCATAATCCTCAACATGAAAACCCATCGACAAACGGATTCCGCAAAAGCCAATCAAGGCTCTCAGAGGTCGTCTTTCTTGATGCTGCTGCTCGCGATCTTTTGCAGTGCCTGTGCGCTACCAAGCTTAATGGCACAAGCTCCAGAGGATCCAGAGGAAAGCCCTAATAAAGCAGCTATCGCTTGGGTGCGTAGCTGGGCTGTGCTGGGAGATGTGCATTCCGCCGACAGTTATTCTTTAAGCTACGAAGTCGCGAATACCAAACCTGAGGATCCAGAAAAGTGGTTCGTTTTTTCGGGCATTCGTGGCTGTTACCGCAGCGGTTATAGCAAAGGCTATTTCACCCTTCCGGCAGGCAAGTGCAAATTCACCCTTTTGCGTGATGGTGATGATTTATCTAAGGGCGTGGTAGTGGAGGAAGACTTTCAGAAAGGCACGGCCTACACGCTGCTCGCAGTCATTGATGAGGGTGTTCCCGTCCTGAGATTGATCCCAGAATTCCCCACATTGCCGGAAGAAGACGGCATCTACATTTACAATTTGATCGATGAGTCTCCTCTAAGCATTCAGTTAGGCGAAGGTGCCCCAGTAAGCATTCCTTATTCTGTTAAAGCACCTTCCGTAATGCGAGCATCGAAAACTCCAGCAGGCCCACTAACCTTTCTCTATCAATCCAAAAGAAAGAGCGAAATCCAGACCAAGGTCACTTACAACGGCTCTGGCCGATATAGTGTGGTCTTCATGCGAAATGATGCCAGTCGTCCGACGGTGTTCGCCTATCCTTCTGAACCAGACAAGGATTAACTTCATGACACTCAGCGCATGCATATAATCAAACGCCAGACGCCTTTCCGTCAGGCATTCACTCTCATTGAGACAGTCGTTGTCATTGCTGTCATCGCCATATTGGTAACGCTGACAGCCATGGCGATGGTAGGATTGCAAACTCCAGGTTCACGGCAAGGGGCCATGCTACAAATCACCCAGGCTCTGGAAGAAGGCCGTATGACCGCCATCGAAAAAAGTACCAAAATTTACGTGGGCATTGCGGATGCCACTCATCCGGATGAAGAAAAACGCCAGTGCGCGCTCCTGCTTTTTCGCGAATACACAGCTGATGAAATTGCCGCTATGAGTGAGCCTCCGGGACCCAATGTTTACAAGCCATTGACGGACTGGAACCTGCTGCCCAAAGGCTATTTTGTATGTGCTGATATCATGGACACTTTGTTAGATGATCCGCAGATCAAGATCCCCGTCGCAGGATTGCCAGGTAACCCTGAGAGCGTCTATGCCATTGCCTTTGGATCGCTCGGACAAGTCGTGAAACCCGAACAGGCAAGTCTGCGCCCTTTGGTGGTGATGCGAGCCGAATCAGTCGCACCCACAGGTGTGATGAAGAGGCGCGCAGATAGCGAAGGGAGCGCCTTTTGCATTCAAGTGAACCGCTTCACGGGCCGAGTCAAAAGCTACGATGGGCTTCCTCTCTCTGAGACATCTGATCCTGAATAAATAGCTCTCTAACATTTCATGTCCGTCAAAATTTCTGAATCCCCCGCCATGCCCTATCTACAGGCAGAAAATGTGGGAAAAATGTATGGGGACACTCGTGTCCTCAATGGCATTTCCTTTTCACTGGAACGTGGCAAGTGTCTGGCCCTGCTAGGCCCTTCCGGTTGTGGAAAGTCCACCTTGTTAAACATTCTGGCGGGTCTATTACCCGCAGATGAAGGCAAGGTCTTACTCGATGGCAAGGTGATCGAAGATGCGGCGACGGGGCTGAGTTTACCTGCGCAAAAACGGCGCTTTTCTGTGGTGTTCCAAGATCTAAGCCTGTGGCCGCACATGACGGTGGCAGAGAATGTGGCCTTTGGTCTGGAATACCTTGGGCTGGGCAATGAAGAGAAGCATCGACGAGTCGATGAGGCCCTGAAAAGAGTGGAGATATTTCCTCTGCGACATCGGCACCCCATCACACTATCAGGTGGGCAGCAGCAGCGGGTGGCGATTGCACGAGCTATTGTCGTCGAGCCTTCGGTGTTACTGATGGATGAGCCGCTGGCGGCACTGGATGCTAATTTGAGAGAGACGATGCGTGATGAGATCGCAGGCTTGATCCGACGGCTCAATATCACCACCATCTATGTGACGCACGACCATACAGAGGCGCTCACCATTGCTCATCAAGTAGCCGTGATGAAGGAGGGAAGCATTGAGCAGATAGCCGAACCAAGGAAAATTTACGATGAACCAGCGACCACTTTTGTGGCCTCCTTTCTGGGCAGTGCCAATGCCTTTCTCTACAGTTATGAGATGGAGGCGCTGAGAAATTCATCGGGCGAATTGTTATTTCCTCCACGCCCAGCGGGTAACTGGCATTTGCTGGTACGGCGTGAGCATGTGCGCATCATTCCCGTCAGTCAGGCGGATGAATTTCCCATTGAAGATCTTATCCAATGGAAGGCCACCTGTGTGAAGAACACCTTTTCTGGAGAGCGGTATGAAGTGCAGGCCGTGACACCCAAGGGAGAGGTGTTTCGCGGATTCACCCGGGAGCCGCTGCCACTGGACCATCCTGTCTTGGTGGAGTTCGATCCACGCCAGGTAATGCTTGTGGAAAAATGATCCTGCTTTCGCCTAACACGATGCATAATCTGCCGAACAAAATATTACATTGGAAGCTAACTAGCTGGCTGATATTCGGAGGCCTTGCCTGCTTACTCATGTCTTGCGATGAACACTCCACCTCACGTGAACTGGTGGTTTACTCAGCAGGTCCACGTGAGATGGCGGAGAACATTTGTGAAGAGTTTCAGAAAAGCAGCGGCATTCCGACTCGGTTATTTAGCGCCACGACAGGAGAGATCATGGCCAAGCTAGCCGCTGAAGAGTTTCGGCCACAAGCGGATGTTGTTATTCTAGCCGGTCAGACCGCAGCAGAGGTATTGAAAGAACAAGAAAAACTCGCCCCACTTCCTGAAGCAGACTATTTAAAACTCAATCCTGACTGGAATGATCCTGACAGATTTTATGCTTCCACAGGAGCCTGTGCCTTGGGCGTAGCCATGCATAAAG
>JAOZVT010001024.1 GCA_025869455.1 Prosthecobacter sp. | reverse complement strand
ACTCTCGACAACGGCCATCTCAATCGGCGAACCATCGAACGGATGATCAGAACAGCTTGTGACAGAGCGGGAATCACTCGCAAGCTGACGCCGCATTCATTCCGACACGCTTTCATTCACCGCATGGCTGCGCTGGGAACCCCGGACGCGATCATCGCCCAGCTGGTAGGGCACAGCTCCCCGGACTCCATTTCCCATTATACGAAGCTGTCGAGGCCGGAAGCCGAGCGATTTGCCAGGCTCCAGTTCAGCCATCTGGCGCTTGCCGCATAACGGTCGGCGGTCGCGGAACCAGTTATCCACAGACTCACTCTGTACAAGAGGCTGGGCATCCAGCTATAATTCCAGACAGTTTCTTTTCCCTTCCGCATTTCGCGACCGCCCCTCAAACCGAGGGGACAAAGCCTACGGTATTGATGTCGCACAATGAGACTTTCCGCTTGTCAAGATTTACGGAATGGAAAGGAAGTGAACGGAAAAGAAACGGCTCCGGTGTAGCTTGAACGAATGTTCAAGCAACCCGGTTCAAGGTCGAATTACTCATTCAACTAACTTCCCCCCTCGTGCGACAGCAGGAACTCGAATACATCCCGGTCGGCCAGGACAGGCCACAACATTTCCCAACAACAATACGTGGCTTCCTTTTGAAATGGTTGTGTGCTTGGCTTGGCTGTCCGTGCATGAAGTGCTCCTGCGACAAAACGTCGCGGGGTGGGGAGGTAGCGGAACACATCATCGAATTTTAGCAGTCCCAAGCCCGAGAGCACCGCTGCATTTTGCTGGCCGGACAGGCACGCCATCCGGCTGGGTGCAGAGGCTCTCACACAGGCAATGGGAATGAACTCATCATGGCCAAACAACGGATCGTAAACACACGCTTCTGGGACGATTCCTACATCGCCCTGCTGAGTCCGCATGAAAAACTGCTGTTCCTCTACCTTCTCACCTCGCCTTTGACGACCATCGCGGGTGTCTATGAAATCCCAATCAAACGAATCGGGTTCGACACCGGTCTGGCCATGCCCGAGATCAAGCAAGGCTTGGCCAAACTCGAAGCCGATGGGAAAATCCTCCGCCAGGAAGACTGGATTGCCATCGTCAACTTCGTCAAACATCAGACCCTGAATCCGAAAGTCAGGCAAGGCATCCTGCTGGAACTGAACCGCTCGCCTCAAGAACTGGTGAAGCGCCTGCCATCCAGTGTCCAGGGCCTGGTCATACAGTTGGATAGACTATCGCATTCTAATTCCAATTCTAATTCAAATCTTAATTTGAAAGTCGCACCGCAGGAGCTTGTCGCTCCAGCAGTGCCCGAAGATATCCGCAGGGAGATTCATGAAATGCTCGGGAGAAAGCGGCCTTAGCCGCCCCTCCCGGTTGGCAGTCAGCCAGAAGTCCGGTTCACGGTGAAGTGGACTTCAACTGACTACCACAAGCATTACATGCATGAAAACAGCGACATCAAAAGCCGAATCAGGCGAAAGCAGGCGGTTCGATGCCTATCAGGCCGTGACAGACACGATCCTGAAGAAACTCGAAGTAGGGACAGTGCCTTGGCGCTGTCCCTGGGATAAGAAGGTCGGAAGGCCGTGCAACTTCGCGAGCAACCGGGAGTATCAGGGAATCAACGTGATGCTGCTCGGAGCGAAGCGATTTGCATCGCCCTACTGGCTAACCATGCGTCAGGCCAACGATCTCGGAGGCCAAGTGCGTAAAGGCGAACATGGAACTCTCATTGTCAAATACGGACGCCATGAACGGCGAACGAAAGGCAAGGAGGAGGAAACCAAGGCGGTGTATTACTTGCGTGGCTACACGGTCTTCAACGCCCTCCAAATCGATGGGGTGGAGTTTCCAGAAGCTGAAGAGCCTCAACCTGCGGCGAACGAACTGCGGATTGAATCTGCGGAACGGATCGTTGCCCAGATGACAAACAAACCGACCATCAAGGAAGGCAAGACCGTCAGGGCCTGCTACCGTGTCTCAAGCGACACGATTGAAATGCCCGCCCGGTCCCGCTTCGTGGACGCCGAGAGTTACCACCTTGTCCTTTTCCATGAGATCATCCATTCGACCGGACATGAAAGTCGGCTAAACCGGAAGAGCCTCATGGGAGCGACAGGTGCAGTGATGACCGAGTACTCCAAAGAGGAGCTGGTGGCCGAAATGGGATCGGCGTTCCTCGGCATGGAGGCTGGCATCGTTCAGGATGAGCACGAACAATCCGCCGCTTATCTCCAATGCTGGCTTGACACGCTACGCGAGCCTAACCACAAACGCTGGATCGTGGAAGCGGCAAGCCACGCGGCAAAAGCCGCCCATCATGTGCTGGCCATTGAATAGTTCCTTCAATTCAACAACCCCTCCGATGTTTTCATCGCGAGGGGTTTTATTTGTGCACAGGCATGTGATTGGCCAAACGGTAACAGGCTGAATTCTGTGATACAATCCAGGCATGAAAACATTCATGCAGTGGATGGTCACATACGGAAAGGACACCTTAGAAACCTTTGGGTTGATTGTGAGTTTGAGTTTGGCATCCGCTTCATTTCGGGCCGACACCAAGGAGAGAAAGATTTCCAACTTGATGGCTCTTGCCGACAGCCATCGAAATCTTTGGTTGCAGGTGACGGAAAAGCCGGAGCTAACACGGCTTTTGAAATCGGACATTAATCTTATAAGCAACCCTGTCTCTGTTGCTGAACAAAGATTTGTGCATCTCCTCATCACACAGTTGGCGGTAAGCTACACCGCGATGAAAGCGGGTATGCTGCCTGAAATGGCTGGGTTGAAGAAAGATGTGCGGAGTTTCTTCTCACTGCCAATTCCAAATCATGTTTGGCAATGGAGTCGGGAATATCAGGAGTCCGAATTTGTGGCATTTGTTGAAGCTTGCCTAACGAATGATTGAGAATAGGGTAAGCAGGCTTGTCCACAGTAGGTAACATTGACAAGGAGATGACCTTTCGCTTATACTAAAGATGGAAGTGCCACCGCCCCGAACTGCCTCCGTATGGAGGGCTTTCCGAAAGGATAGGGGCGGTGGCTTTTTTTATTTAGGCCAGTGGACAACGGTCATTTCACAGTGGGAAATAAGCTTTCGACAAAGGCCCGCGTGAGGCTTGTCTGTGAGTGAACGAGCTACTGCCCCACAGACCATATCAGCCAATTGCAGGAGGTTGTTCCGATGAGATTCTTGCAGCTTGATTTTGTGGATGGGTCCTCCCAGCACCTCGGGGTCCTGGAGACGGCGGCGGATCTCGGTTGTTAATTCCTGCCGGAATTTGGCACTGCCACTTCCGTCCA
>JAOZVT010001023.1 GCA_025869455.1 Prosthecobacter sp. | reverse complement strand
ACCTGGAGGGCTCGCTCCAGCTTAGCGGATCATCTCCTGGCTCGCGGTCACTGTGATGGAAAATCTTTCCCAGAGAAAGCGTGGTATAACCATGATTTTTAAAATGCTGCGGCAGCGTCACCACATCCGGCATGGTGGGCCTGAGAAACTTATTGTTAGCCAGAATGGTCGTCGTGGCTGGGCGGCATCCGCTTAGCACGCTGTTGCGGGAAGGATTGCACACCGCCACCTGACAATAGGCCCGCTCAAACAACATCCCACGTTCCGCCAAGCGATCCAGGTTGGGCGAAATCATCTGCTTGGCCCCATAGCAGCCCAGCTCAGGCCGCAGATCATCCACCGCAATGAATAAAACATTCGGCGCAGCCTGACAAAACGAAGCAACGGAAAGACCAAGCAGAATCCAAAAGCGAGCCATCATAAGGCTCCTTAACGAAGCCTTTCTGGATTTCTATTCTGGCATTGTGGAAAATGCAGGATGTGATTTACGCGAACAAGAAATCCCAGGCTCCCCCTGCATCAAAGACTGCCGAGTGAGAATAAGAGACGTCTCTTTCTTACTTTTTCTCAGCCAATAGCTTGGCCGCTTCTTCTTTCCCGATCTCCCTGATAAACAAGTTCCGCCAGCGGATTTCACCGCCGTGGGTTTGCAGCATGATGGGGCCTTTGGCGGGCAGAGGCTGGGTTTTGTCCCAGTAGTTTTCCATCACAGCCGCATCCACCACCAGCTTGTCATTCAGCCACACCCACGTCACTGCGCCGATTTGGCGGATGCGAAAGCTGTTCCATTCTCCAAAGGGTTTGTCCGCCACCACCAGCGGATCACGTCCCGGTGTCTTCGGGGTGTTGTTAAAAAGTCCGCCTGATCCCAGGTTCGGGTGGCGATCCGGCTTCTTCGCATCATCCGGCTGGTTGATATCCCAGATCTGCACCTGGGGTGTGCCACGCAGGTAAATTCCACTGTCAGCCTTGGCCACCGTTTTGTATTCGATCAGCAGTTCGATGTCGCCAAAGTCTTCATCCGTCGTCGCATACGGACCCGTGCCCACATTCACCAGCTCGCCATTGTCCACCTGCCAATGCTGGGCAAATTCATCCCGCATCTTTTTCAGCGCCTCCGTTTTCTTCTCATCCTTCAGCTTCACCACCGAGTGTGGATTCAGCCCGTACCAGCCGCTGAGATCCTGGCCATTGAAGAGGGCGCGGAATCCAGGGGGCGGAGTCGGCTCAGCGGCGGAAAGGGGCAGGGAAGCAAGTCCCAAAAGGGTGGCAAAAAAGGCAGCGGCAGTGGGTTTCATGATGGATGAGCGCGTAAAAACGCCACCCCAGACCCCCTTTATGCGCTCAGGAGTGGCCAGCATTCAGCTTTTTGTGTCCACGAGAAGTTGTGCCGTTTGGTTGCACTGCGCTCCGGGACGCGCTAAAGAATCAGCCCTCCATGTCCGCACCTACCAATCGCATTGTCCGTCATTTCGCCGAACTCCGTACGTCCGGTAAGCGCGCCTTTGTCGCCTACATCTGCGCTGGCGACCCGACTTTGGACGCCACCATCGACATCGTGCTCGGTCTGGAACGTGCCGGTGTGGATGTCGTAGAACTCGGCGTGCCTTTCTCAGATCCCCTGGCAGATGGCGTGGTGAATCAAATGGCCGCTGAGCGTGCCCTGCGGGCCGGAGCCACCACCCCCAAGGTGCTGGAAATGATCCGCACCCTGCGCACCAAGTCCCAGATCCCGCTGGTACTCTTCACCTACCTGAACCCCATTTACACTTATGGTTATGAGCGCTTCCACCATGATGCCGCCGCCGCTGGGGTGGATGGCATCCTCGTGCTGGACCTGCCGCCGGATGAAGTGGCCCAAAACATCGAACTGAAGCCCACGCCTGAGCTTAGCCACATCCAGCTCATCGCGCCGACTTCCCCCCAAGAGCGCATCGCCAGCATCGCCAAATCAGCGGAAGGTTTCGTCTATTACGTCTCCCGCCTCGGCGTCACCGGTGCCCAGGTCGAGATCGCTACCGGCATCGCAGAGCAGGTCGCCCTGATCAAAACCGCCACCGATGTGCCAGTGTGCGTCGGCTTTGGCGTCTCCAATCCTGAGCAAGCTGCCACCGTCGCCAGCATGGCCGATGGCGTCGTGGTCGGCAGTGCCATCGTCAGACTCATTGAGAAGAACGGCTCCGCCCCCGATCTGGCCAATCAAGTGGAAGCCTTTGTGAAACCTCTTGTCGCCGCCGTCAAAGCTCTCGCGTAATCTCTTTTTGCTTCTTTGCTTTATATGACCCTGAACTTCTGGAAAATGAACGGTGCTGGCAATGACTTCGTCATGCTGGATAACCGCGATCTCTCCCTGGCCCTGACCACCGAGCAGATCGCTCATCTGTGCGACCGCCATCGCGGTATCGGTGCCGATGGCCTCCTCTGCGTGGAACCCGCTACGGAGGGCGGCGACTTCAAAATGCGCTATTACAATGCTGATGGTAGCGAAGCCGAAATGTGCGGCAATGGCGCACGTTGCTTTGGCCGTTTCATCAATCGCTTGCATGAGGACAAACTCAGCCTCGTCCGTTTTGAAACCCTCGCCGGCATGATTTCTGCCGAGTTTGAGGGCGACCAAGTGCGCATCAACATGAGTGCCCCTCATAGCTTGAATCTAGCGGCTTCACTTCCCGTGGCAGAAGGCACGCTCAGCGTCCACAGCCTGAATACAGGGGTTCCTCACGCCGTCGTTTTTGTCGAAGATCTGGAAACCGTGCCCGTCCGCGAATGGGGCGCAGCGCTGCGTTATCATGAGGCCTTCAAGCCCAAAGGCACCAACGCCAACTTTGCCAAAGAAATCTCGCCTGGAAACATCGCCATCCGCACCTACGAGCGCGGCGTGGAAGATGAAACCCTGGCCTGCGGCACTGGCATGGTCGCCTGCGCCTTGATCTATCATGAACTCACCGGCGCTCTCAGTCCCATCTCTGTCCGCGTCAAAGGTGGAGAAACCCTCAAGGTCGGCTTCAGCGAACTCAGCCCCCACGAATACACCGAAGTGACCCTTTTCGGCCCTGCCGACTTTGTGTTCCAGGGCGCTGTCAGTCTTTGAAACACCATGCCTGAGATCAGTCATCGCGAGGCTTTGCTTATTGACTGGAAAAAAGCGGAGAATCGTGAATCTTTGGATCCCATTGCCCCTTTGGAATAGTCATGTCCTTCATCCACATCACTCATGCTAGCTATGCGGGAGGCTATTGCCTATCGCTTGAGTTTAATGATGGAACACTAGGCCGGGTTGATTTAAGCGAAGAACTGGAAGGTTCTATTTTTGAAC
>JAOZVT010001022.1:3023-3318 GCA_025869455.1 Prosthecobacter sp. | reverse complement strand
GCAAGCAAAGCCATTTCCGAGCCCTCAAACGGGGGCTGATGCAAAAGCTGCTAACCGGTGAATGGCGAGTCAAGCTCGACAGCGCTACCAATAATGCCTGAGTTGTTGTTCATGGATGAAATCACCACTTTCCCCTTGGTGATGTGCCCGATCTTCAACGCACGGTGTAGCGTAAGATCGAGCGCCGCATGTTGCAGTTTGGTGTCAAAGTCTTCCGAAGGAAACTTCCAAGGAACAGGAGTAAGCAATGAGCCAGTCACCAGAGAAGATTGGGGTTGAGCTGCCTGCCATTAGT
>JAOZVT010001022.1:0-3013 GCA_025869455.1 Prosthecobacter sp. | reverse complement strand
CTATACCCATCTTCCGGGTATTCAAGTGCAGGTTGAGCATCGTCACCTGGCTCCCGTAATGGAAGATGTTTTGCAGGCCCGGCTGCTGATCCTCAACCCCTGGCTGGCGAGCGCGCCCGGTGGCATCAGTGCCGCGCTGATCGAGCTACGTAAACGAGTCAACGATGAGCTGTTACCCGCGAACAAGGCGTTCTGGGAACAGGCGGTGCATCGTTCGAATATCCAAGTGAAGGACGTCGAAGGTAAGCCGCGCAGCGTGCGTTTCTTCGACGCCAGTAACGCAGCCAACAACGACTTCCATGTGGTTGATCAGTACATGGGGAGCAATGCTGATGGGGATATCTTCCGCCCCGATCTGCTGCTGTTCGTGAATGGCCTGCCCCTGGCCATCATCGAATGCAAAGCCAGCCATCACCGTCTGGATGAAGCCCTGGGGCAATTGGATGGTTACCAAAGCACCTTTCCAACCCAGTTTGTATTCAACCAAGTATGCGTTGGGCTTAATCGGCGTGACGGACTGTATGGCGCGATCCTTACCAAGCCTGCATATTACGCCCGCTATCGGTTGCAGGCGCAGGAGACAGCCGCTGTAGCTGCCTTGCTAGGAGATGTCCCGAGTGAGCAGGAAAACGTGCTGTGGGCATTGTTCGAACCGAGCCGCTTCCTACAACTGATCACGCATTTCGTGCTGTTCGAAACTCGCGACGGCAAGACCGTGAAGAAGCTACCGCGCTATCAGCAATGGCGGGCCGTGCGAAAAACGGTGGATCGCCTCTGCGTGCCAAAACCCATGGGCGGCGTCGTCTGGCATACCCAGGGTAGTGGCAAGTCGCTGACCATGGCCCTGCTTGCGCGCATGCTGCGTGCCGATAGCACGGGTTTGAACAACCCAACCGTGTTGGTACTGACCGACCGCAAAGACCTCGATAAGCAGATTTTCGATACCTTCCATGCGGTGGGCATCAATGCCATTCAGGCCGTGTCGGTTGATGGCTTGCTGAAAATGCTGTCCAACGACTACGGCAGCGTATTCACCAGCACGGTGCATAAGTTCCAGGAGAATGAGCAACCTGGCGAACAGCCTGCTGTCACTCCTGACGAGGAAGACGATGCCCTGCAAGCCACCCGGCACAGGCGGATTCGCGAGGAGAAGGACTTCTTCATCCTGCATGAGCACAATGTTCACCACCGGCAAGTGGATGAGAACGGTGTGCTGCTGACAGCCAAGTGGGAAGAAATCAGCCGGGAGAAGGTACATTTCCGGGTATTGAGCACCAAATCCAATTTCTATGTGCTGGTCGATGAAGCTCACCGTAGCCAGTACGATTTCCTCGCGGCCTTTATGCGCGCCAGTTTGCCCAATGCCAAGTTCATCGCCTTTACCGGCACGCCGCTGCTGCAAGAGGACAAGCACACCCTGGGTGAATTTGGCGGTGGTGAGTACATCGACGAATACCGCCTACATGAAGCGGTGGCGGATGGCGCAACCCTTCCCATCAAATACCAGGATGCCTGGGTAGCGTTGTCTGCTAATGCTGAGCTGGATGCCGCGTTCAAAGAGCAGTTCGCTAAGCAGACAGAAATCCGCCAGCACGAGCTTAAGCGCGAATTGCTGCGCCGCTGGCGTCAGGCCTGTAACCGTATGGAACAGGTCGCCGAACATCTGGTCGAGCACTTCCTCAGTAACGTAAAGGCCAAGGGCTTGAAAGCCATGCTGGTGTGCGACGGTCGCGATATGGCAGTGGGTTACAAGGATCTGCTCGATGCGATCATGGCCGAGCGAGCGCAAAAAGGGCTGCCAACCTTTGACAGCAAGGTGGTTATTTCTCTGTCCAGCATCACCGCTTCCCGAACCGGGGCGTCTGCTATGGAGGAGGCAGCAGAGTACAAGGTCGACCTCGACAAGATCCAAAGCATCGAGGAACGGATCAAGGCCGAAGTGAAAGCCGGAAAGAACCCCGTGGCCATGCCGTCCGAGCAGATTGGCAACTTTGTCAGCAAGCTGTTCCCCCTGCCCTATGGGGAAGAAAATAACGGGCTTGATGGTAAGCCGCTGGCGAACAACGTTGGGCTGATCATTGTCTCCGACATGTTGCTGACAGGGTGGGATGCCCCGATTGTCGGCACCATGTACCTCGACAAACCGCTCAAGGAACACACCCTGTTGCAGGCTATCGCACGGGTAAACCGAACCCTGCCCGGCAAGAATGCCGGTTACATCGTGGATTACCACGGGGTGGTCGAGCACCTAGACCATGCGCTGAAAATTTACGGCGGCGAAATGAAGCCTTCACAGGTCTGGGAAGGTGTCGAAACCGAACTGCCCAAGCTGCAAGCCACGCTCGACCGCATACTCAAGCTGCTGCCGAAAAAACATGATCCGGTGGCGCAGCGTGAGGAGTACAAAGCTGACGCCGAGCGTTTCCTGGATCCTGCCACCAGACTGGACATGGTCGAAGAGTTCCTGGACTTGGTGAAGCAATTCAACCGCTCTGTGGACATCATCCTGCCGGATGTGCGCGGCGTACCCTTCAAGCCCTACTTCACCCTGTTAGGTGAAATACGGCTGATGCTGCGGGACAAGCTGCCAGGTAATACCTACAAGGAGCGCATCACCAAGCTGGAGTCTGTACTGCTTCAGCAGCTGCTGGATGAGTACATTGCTGGCAGTCCGGCTAAGAGTCTGTTGGGCCATGAGGTGTCGATTCTGGATGCCAGCGACATGGCGCGCCTGAAGCAGCTGGCCAGCCCTGGTAGCCGAGCCCTGGTGATGAAGAACCAGCTGAAACACACCATTGTCACCGGCAAGGACAAAGACCCTGCATTCTTCGACAAGCTGGCTGAGGAGTTGGAAAAGCTGCTGGAAGAAGAAAAGGCGGGTCGGATCACCCAGGCTAAATTTCTGGAGCAACTGGAGCTGTTCAGTCAGCGTATTCAAAACAAGGACAACACCGGATTTATCAAACCCGTACATTCAGCGGTTTACCACTACCTAGCCGCGCTACTGGCCGAG
>JAOZVT010001021.1 GCA_025869455.1 Prosthecobacter sp. | reverse complement strand
CGAGAAATGCATGAGGAGGGGCAACCGTTGTGGTTAATTGGGATGGTTAAATTGTGGCACACAGCTACGACGATCTATGGACTATCATGCGACCTTGTTTACTCAGCGCTGAGGCGTGTCACGCCTTCAGTGGACCGTTATTCAAAAATCTCATCGGCTCTAAATCTCATCAACAGAGATGATAATGAGGAGCAGGAGTAAAGAAGACCTACCATTTCAACTCCAACTGCTCTGTCGAGGTTGGTTTGATCACCGGCCTTTCCTTCTTCGGCGGCTCCGGGGCCGTCTGCACCAAGTCTTCCCAAGTTCTCAGCAGAGGCTGCAATATCGCAGGCTCACTTTTCGGGTCGATCCAAGCTGTCCAGGCCTCCTCAGGCAAAACCAGCGGTTGCCGTTCATTGTACGGCATGACGGCATTGGTTGCTGGGGTGCTCAGCATGACAAAGCCCTCACTCTGATGGCCCTGGGCATCCATCCACGAATCCCACACACCGCCGAAAACCAAAGGCTCACCATCACCACGGCCAAAGCACGCGCCTTCCCAGAATGTCGTGGCCGCCACCAGACACCGCCGCTGCCGATAAGCTTGGCGAAAGGTCATTTTTGAATGCACGGTCTCCGCCCTGGCAAACAACAAAAGCTGCTTTTGCCAATCTGGTTGCAGTCCCCATTTCATCAGCTCAAAACAGGCTCCATAGTCTTGACGATGCAAAACGACGGGCGCAGGTTTGGTCGGCCAAACATCAGTGGCCTTCTTCGTCACAGGGCGCAGCCTCATGCGCTCAACAAGACGTCTGACCTCACGGCCTGAGAAATGGTAACGATTGCACATAGGACACCTCAAATTAACCCATAAGCTCGGCCTGACCAGAGCCAGTCCAGAGTGCAAATCATACAGCCCGTCCAAAAGCAGCCCTGTCGCATTTTGATCGCAACCACATACAAGATGGCCGTTCGTTTCAAGTAGCTCCCTTGATTTTGAAGCTTTTTGATGACTAAGCTTCCCGAAGTGGCTACCCCTCAAGGACTCGAACCTTGAACAACAGAGTCAGAATCTGTTATGTTACCATTACACTAAGGGGTAGTGAATATGGGACACGCAGTCTGGCACGGATCAGATTGAGTGCAAGTGCAGGTTGAATGAGATAGCATTTCGTTTCCAGACGGCTCAATCTGTGGTTTTGCGGTTGGCCAGTACTTGGCAGGCCGCTCAGCCTAGTTCACTGTGAACCATGCCGGTAATGCGCCTCATTTTCTCCCTCCTCTGCCTAGCCGGAACGGTCTGGTTTCTGATGGGTGAACAGAAAGCAGGCAGCTTTCAGAAGGTGGATGACGCGGTTCTGGATTTCCTAGTGGAAAATGCGCGCTGGAAATTTGAAAAGACGGTGACTCCTGGCGAGGTCGTTTTGATCGAGATGAGGGAGGATGAGCGAGATGAATACGCGAGTTGGCCGCCGCCTCCGCTGGATTGGCAGTCCTTGCTCAAAAATCTGCACCAGTATCATCCGAGTGTGGTGGTCATCACCAATCCGTTGAACTGGGGGCATCCGACCCCTGAGTTTGGCGCCTCTGTTTCAGAAGCTCTGCTTCCCTTTCCCAGTGTGGTGCTAGGCATTGAAGCTGAATTGGCTGATGCTAGCTATACGGCACCTGCTTTCTTGGCAGATTTAGAATCCGTCCTGCCACGCTTTCAGCTGGTGGATGGTGGGTTGGCTTCTGTTCCCAAACTCGCGGCCTTGGTCACGGCACCTGATACGGTGGTGCGTGGCTCCAGTGAACTCGGGCCGTTCTGCCTGAGAAAAGTTCAGGGTCACTGGAGACTTCCGTATGCTGTCAATGCTCGGGATTCTCTTATCCCCACGGTCTTGGCGCAAACTCTGGCGCGTTACAGCCTGAGCTCTTATGCCGCTGGGCAGCGATTACGACTTGGCCTAGATGCGGGGGCTTATCTGCAAGGGGGGATTTACATCCCCTTGGAACCCACGGGAGAGTACATCGTCCAAGACGAAGACAAAGTGCCCACGTTAAACGCGCTGAATTTGATGATGGGAGGTCTCGCAGATGCCATGACGGAGAGTGACCAAGACCGCCTAAACAACGCCCGAATCATCGTGGTCGGCACGACCTCGAAAGATCAAAGTGCTCCAGCTGAATTGTATGCACGGGCTCTCAATCACCTACTGGCGTTGCCAAAAATACGTACGTTTTCTCCACTTCAACAGTGGGCCACTTGGGGAATCGCCGCCTTATTAGCTCTGGGGTTGGCGACGAAATTGCGTCAGAAAACAGCCCTTAAAGTCGGCCTGTTTCTTATTTTTGGGGCTTTAATAACAGGTTTTGGCCTCTTTCTGGCCGAGTTAATTTGGACTCCTCCTACCATTCCTCTCGCTCTCCTCTTGGTGGGAACCCTCCTGGGCAGATTCTTGGGCGAAAAGGCTCCAATGATTCCCCAAACAGACGAGTCGGTAACCAACACAGAGGACATGTTCGACCTAACCGCTCCCAAGACCGCTCCAAAATCTACGGCCAATTCTGCTGTCAAGCCTGACTCCACGGCACCCGCTATGGATGGAACCGAAGAGGTTTCTAAACAAAAAACAGAGCTGTCGGAACAAGGGGAGACGAAAAAAACGGAGCAGCCTCCGACTCAAACGACGGAATCGCCAAAGAACGAGCTTTGCCCGAAAAACAAGCCTAACCTAGGCAAAGAAGAGCCTTCCAAGGGAACATCCAAACCTGAAAAAGACTTTAGCCAGGAAGGCCCAGGCATCTAGGGCAAACCTAGGCTCGTTGTCTCAGTGCTTGCAGTTTCGTCACATGCCCCTAGCTTCACGTTTTCTTCTGCTACTTTTCAAACGAACACATGCGTTTCCGTAATCTTACCCGCCGCCGCGAGATCGGGGCCAACTGCTACCTCCTCGAGTCTGGTGATAATCGCGTCGTTCTAGATGCTGGAATGCATCCGAAAGAGGTTGGTTTTGATGCTTTGCCTGACTTTGGTCCTCTGCCACATGACAGCGCAGACTCCATCTTGATCACTCATGCGCATCATGATCACATTGGTGCCCTGCCTGTGCTGATGCGGAAACAACCGAAGACCCCCGTTTTCATGACGGAACCGACGGGTGAGATCACCAGTGCGATGCTGCATAATTCGGTCAATGTGATGTCCTCTCAGCGGGAAGAGCTGAGCATCCATGAGTACCCACTTTTCACGCATCGCGAGTTGGATGAAAACCGCGCTCAGTATATCTACCGTGATTTAGATCGCCCCTTTGAACTGCCTAATGGCGATCTCACGGCCAGTTTCCATGATGCGGGGCATATCATGGGGTCAGCAGGCATCATGATACGGCAAAACGGCAACAGTCTGTTTTACACCGGTGATGTGAATTTTGAAAATCAGACCATCGCCCGTGCTGCGGATTTCCCCACGGAGGGCATTGATGTGCTGGTGGTAGAAACAACACGCGGTACATATGAGCGCCCGGCGGACTATTCACGCAAAGGCGAAAAAGAACGCCTAGCCGCACTCATCCGAGATACTTTTGACGCCAACGGTTCGGTCCTTATCCCTGTGTTTGCCCTCGGCAAAACGCAGGAGGTGATGCTGATGCTGCATGAACTGCATGAGGAAGGTCTGATCCCTGAAATGCCCCTGCGCATTGGCGGACTGGGGACCAAAGTGACGGTGTTATACGATCACTACTCAGACCGTACACGCCGGAGTTATCCAGGTTTCCGTCTGCTGGAAGATGTGGACATGCTGGTGGCTCCACGCCGCAAACGCGGCCCAGGCAGACCACAGATCGATTACCAGCCACGCACCATCTACGCCCTCTCCAGTGGCATGATGACGGAAGGCACGACCTCCAATCACTTCGCGGCGAAGTTCATTGATAATCCACGCAACGCGGTCGCCTTTGTCGGCTACACGGACCCGCTATCCCCAGGCTATCGCCTGCGCGTTGCCAAAGCTGGAGAAAAGGTCAAACTGTCTCCTGATCTTCCAGCCGTGGAACTTCAGGCCCGGATCGAAAGCTTTGATCTCAGCGCCCACGCCACTCGCGAGCAAATCGCTGAATACGTGGAGAAGGTGCAGCCGAAGAAGCTGCTCATGGTCCATGGTGAGGAACCTTCCCAGGCATGGTTCAGCGCTCGTTTTGCGGATACACTCCGTGACACGGAAATCATCCGTCCAGACACGCATACGCCGATTGAACTCTGGTAGTCGTTCAGTTGGGGGTTCCAACTGAACTTTTGGCCTTGTCGTCACTGCCTGCGCTAGCAGTTGGGGCAGGCATGTGATTTGATCTGCACCATCCGCTACGCGCCCTGGCGGGCGCGGCATCGCAGAACCGCGCGTCTTCTTAATTCAGCGGCTTCAATTCTGGCAGAATAAATTGACCGTCCTTGCGGATCAATTCTCCATCAAAACGGATTTCACCGCCACCGTAGTCGGGCCGCTGGATGCAGACGAGATCCCAATGCACTTGGCTACGGTTGCCATTGTCCGCCACGCCTTCGTAGGCCTGACCTGGGGTGAAATGGAAACTCCCGGCAATCTTTTCATCAAAAAGGATGTCCCGCATAGGCTCCCGGATCTCCCGGTTAAAACCGATGGCGAATTCACCGATGAAGCGAGCGCCATCATCGCTATCGAAGATCTTATTGATCGCTTCGGTGTTGTTGGCCGTAGCGTTCACGATCTTGCCTTTGGAAAACTCCAGTTTCACGGAATCAAAAGAGATGCCCTGGTAAATGGTCGGTGCATTGTAGGTGACCACGCCTTCCACACTGTCCTTTACAGGCGCACTGAAGACCTCCCCATCAGGAATGTTATGGCGACCGCCACAGACGATGGACTTGAGGCCCTTCAGGCTGAAACGCAGGTCCGTCCCTGGTCCTGTGATGTGAACTTCCTTGGCCTTATCCATGAGCTTTTTCAGCGCATTCATGGCCGGAATCAGGGCGGCATAGTCCAGGAGGCAGACCTTGAAGTAGAAGTCTTCAAATGCCCGCGTGCTCATGCCTGCCTGCTGCGCCATGGCGCTTGTAGGCCAGCGCAGGACACACCAGCGCGTATTGTTCACGCGCTCATTTTGCAGCGGACGCAGCTTGGCCATGACCATCTTCATTTTATCCGGCGGCACGTCACTGTTCTCGGTGATGTTGTGACTACCACGCACGGCGATGTAGCAGTCCATCTTCTTCATGAGCGCCAGTTCACTTTCAGCAATGACATCATACTGCCCCTCATCCGCATGGACCATGAGTTCACGCGTGATGGTGGTGTCATGCAGCTTCACGATCGGGCGCGCTTTGGCATCCACCACGGCCCGGACCATCGCCTGGGCTACGTAGTTGGGGACATCAAAACAATCTACCCAAACGAAGTCTCCTTTTTTTACCTTGGTGGAGTAACGGACAAGTTGGCGAGCTAGCTGGTCAACGCGAGGATCGTGCATGAACGCGTTTATAATGGGGACTGTGCCCCAGGTAAAGGCGGAGTTTTAGGGCGCTGGGGTGGGGCTTACGCCTTCGCCCCGTCGTCCGTTTCTCCTGGTCGCCATTCCTGCCCTGTGCTTTCGCGGATATCCACGTAGGCGATGCCGGGATTGGTGAACCGAAGGCGGCGCTGGCGGAAAAGAGCGCCAAGGGCCTGCTTAAAGGCTTTTTTACTGCAATCAAAGTTCTGCCGAATGGACTCAGGCGAGCTGTCGTCATCGAAATCTAGGCTGCCGCCATTGGCCTGCAACGCTGTGAGAATTTGATCGGTCAAGGGAGCGACACGTTGGTAACCTTTGGCATCCAGGCTGAGGTCCAATTTACCTCCTGGGCGGATGGCGGTCACGAATCCCTTGAGTTTTTGACCCACTTCCAACTTGGCTCCGACGTTGCTGTGATAGAGCAATCCCTGGTGGGTGCCTTCGACAATGGCATTGTATCCCAGTGGCGTCTCCGCCAAGATCACCAACGCCACCTGCTGCCCAGGTTTGAAAAAAGCGGTCTGTTTGCCCAGGTGTTTGTTGATTTTCGTGGTCGCAATGATGCGGTCCGTTTTTTCATCCACCATCACGTGAACGATCACGGTATCTCCAGCAAACACGGGTTCAGCCTGCTGACGAAAGGGGAGCAGCAGGTCCTTGGGCAGGCCCCAGTCCAAAAAGGCACCGACCCGGCGATTCACACTCACCACTTTTAGCGGGGCGGATTCGCCCACCATGACCAGGGGCCGCTCAGTGGTGGCGATGACGCGGTCTTCGGAATCTCGATAGACAAAGACCTCCAGCACGTCATCCAACTGGGTGCCGCGTGGAATGTACCGAGTCGGCAGCAAGATTTCCCCATGGTCTCCCCCTCCGAGGTAAATGCCCTGTGGAGTGCTGTAAAGAACCGTGAGTTGATTGAGTCTGCCGAGGTCTGCCATGAAATCACAGAGTAATGCGTCTTCGGAACTTACGAAAGAGGTTGTTGTGGATGCTGTTCAGTGGGTGTCGCCTTTCCGCATTGCCTTAAAATCATCCTTTTCAGATGAGGCGGGCGGTCCTTTGATAGTATTCCCTCCATGCGTTCTCTCCTTTTTAAGCCCTGGTTCATTGGCCTCCTGATCCTGCCCCTCTTCGTTATAGGACTCATTCGCCTAAAGTTGGAGACGGATATCCTGGCCACGCTTCCTGAGGAAGTGCCAGAAGTTCGTGCCCTGAAACTGCTTCGGGATGGTTTTGCTGGCGGCAGTGACTTGCTCATCGCGCTGGAGGCTGAGGACGAGATGGCTGCGGAGGATGCCATGACGACTCTGGCCGAGCGACTGCAAAAACGTACGGACTTGGTCAAAGAAGTACGCTGGGCGCAACCGATCGAGCAGCAGGCGCAATCAGGGGCTGCACTCATGGCCTGGGCTTTGCAGAATACGGATCCGGCTCAGATGAAGGCCGTTCGGGCTCGGCTAGAAGGCGCAGGTGCCGTGGCAAAAATCCAGCAGTCCCTGCAAACCGTGGGAACCACATTGGATGCTGAAAAAGTGCAACGCGCCTCTTATGACCCCCTTGGCCTGCTGGATAGTCTGGATGCCTCGGCCATGAGCGCGCTGGAAGGTTCCATGTTCGGCCTTGTCTCAGAAGATGGAACCTTTCGACTCTTGCTGGTCACGCCTGCCACCGGAGTTGGTAACTATAAGGCTGCCGAAGCTTGGCTGAAGCAAATCAAAGCCGAGATTGCCGATTGGCGCGGGGATCAAAAACTGACCCTTCGCTACACAGGCGAACCCGCTTTTCAGGCGGAAATCGGGGCTGGTATTGAAAAGGACATGTCCAGCACCATCGGCATCACGGAGGTGCTCATTGCGCTGCTATTTTGGATCATGTTCAAGCGGCTCAAGCCTCTGCTCTGGATTCAGGGACTGCTCATGCTGAGCATGGTGCTCACCATGGGGGCAGGTGGTCTGTTAGTGGGTAAACTGTCCATCATGAGCTTGGGTTTTGCGGCCATTGTATTGGGCATCATTGTGGATTATGCGGTGCTCATCATTCAAGAGGCGCGGCAGCATCCGCACCTGGATGCCATGGGCCTACGCAAACTGGCGGCTCCAGGCATCATCGCTGGGGCCTGCACCACCTCTACGGTGTTTCTCTCACTCCTATTCAGTGGGCTGCCAGGGCTTGCGGAACTGGGCTTGCTGGTCGCTTTGGGGGTCATTGTGGGTTTCTGTGTCATGCTCGGTCTGGCACCCCGTTTCACAGCAGGGAAACAGCCGCCGAATACGGTGGTGGAAACCATGGGCGAGCCCGCCCGCCCAGGCTTGGCCATCCTAGGGACCGTGATTTTGTTTGGGAGCATGGCGGCTATTTTTGCCACCTTAGGCTTACCCAAGTTTCAGACCAATGCTGAGGCACTGCGCCCCACCAACAGTGAAGCAATGGCCACTTTGCAATGGATGCAAGAGCGGCTGGGACAGCAAGACGAAGCCAGCCTGCCGGTCTTGATCACAGGGCCTGCGAATGAGCTGCGCGCGCGTGCTCAAGCTTTGAGCGTGAAGCTGGATGAGGCTGTGAAAAAAGGTACGCTGATACGTCATGCGGTGCCTACGTTGTTGATTGGAGATCCTGCGGCTCAAGTGGCTAACAAAGAGTTCATTGAATGGCTTTTGGCAGAGCAGCCGCGGCTGGAAAAAGCGGTGGATGAAGCGGGTTTTGCTGAGGCTGCTGTGGGATTGCTGCGTGGAGTTTGTAATGTTTGGCGGCCTGCGCTCTCTGGCCCTTGGCCGCAAGATGAAGCCACCTCCGCTGCTGGGCCGGTGATCGGCCGACTGTTGGCCACAGGGGATCGTGCGACCAATGCTGACATGAAAGCAGGTGAAGGCGTAGCGCTTTCTTCCATCAGTCTGGCGGGTAAGCCTGGACTGCCAGATCGTGCGAAACTCGCCGAAGTTCAAAAACTATTTACTCCAGATACGGGCGCTTGGGTGGCTGGGTGGGAGACTCTGGGCGGGGCCTTGTCAACACTGGTAGAAAAGGATCTCAATCAGCAACTGTTCCCGATCGTTGGCATCATCTGCATCACATTGCTGATCACTTTCCGCAATGTGAAGGATGTGCTGCTATCCGTGCTGCTTTTGGGGGGCGGGTTAGGGGCCTTGGCTGCCACCATGAGCGTTTTAGGCTTGAGTTGGAATCTCGCCAGCCTTGCCTCCATACCGCTTTTGCTTGGCACGGGCATCGACTATGGCATCCATCTGTTGCTCTCACT
Organism: Prosthecobacter sp.; assembly: GCA_025869455.1. Lineage (GTDB taxonomy): Bacteria > Verrucomicrobiota > Verrucomicrobiia > Verrucomicrobiales > Verrucomicrobiaceae > Prosthecobacter. The sequence continues at coordinate 25,876 of JAOZVT010001021.1, read as the reverse complement.
GAAACGAACCCATAATGATATACGGCATGTTCAGGCCACCACGGGTAAAGCAGTGTTCTTCTCTGGCATGACCACGGTCATTGGCTTCTCCAGCCTATTCTTTGCAGGGAATCGCGGCATCTCCAGTCTGGGGCTGGCTTGTTGTGTGGGGACCCTTTGGATCATGCTCATCGTCCTCTGGTTGCTGCCTCACTGGCGCGCCTGGTTGCGGGCAAAGTAATACGATATAACCAGACGGACAGTCGTAACCAGGGAAGCGTTCAGTCATCACCTCATCGAGATCCTAGACCAAGACCTGAAGCGAGGTCACCTCAGACGACCTGCGAGGGCGCAGGTGCGCCGCTTCCTCAAGTCCTTGCTTGACGGGGGGAAAGAACGGGGAGCGCACGCGCCCTCGCCTTCTAGGTTCCCGTGCTCCCGTGCTCCCGACTCCTTCCTATAACACCAGTCCCTGTGGCTAAATCGTATAAGGCCGTTTAGTATGGCGGAGGGTGCAGGTGTAACTCTGCATTCCTCAAAGTTTGACTCGTGCCGTTGGTTGATCCACATGGCCAGCTTCGCGATGCCCTTTGCCAATTCGATCTGCGTCTCCCAATTCTTCGCGGGCTTCGTCTGCCAGTTTCATGAGGCGTTCGACAATCCTGGGATGTGCGTTTGAAACTTCTTCTTTTTCACTCTCATCGTCTCGAACATTGAAGAGTTGCATGGGTGAAGCTTGCTTCTTCGCGCCTCCCATTCTTTTGGCCTCTAGTGGCAGATAGAGTTTCCACGGACCGCTGCGCACGGCCTGGAGTTGATCGCCGAAGTAGTAGAAAAATCCCGACGCATCGCTGGGCGATGTGGCTCCAGATTGGCCTAACAAGAGGGTTGTTATATCGTGTCCATCAATGGTGTGTGTGGGTTTCTTTACACCCGTCATAGTGGCCAAAGTGGGCAGAATATCCATCATGCTGCATAGCTCGCGACACTCGCGCCCCGCCTGAACATGACCCGGCCAGCGGGCGATGCAGGGCACACGCATGGCTCCTTCGCTGGTATTGTAGCCCCAACCTTCATAGGGGGCATTGCTGCCTTGTGGTGGCTTTCGATTGGGGGCTCCGTTGTCAGAGGTCCAGATGACCAGAGTTTTCTCATCCAAATGAAGCTTTTTGAGAGTGCTCAGGATCTCACCCATGGACCAATCCAATTCCTCAATGCTATCTCCCCAATGGCCATTGGCTGATTTGTCTTTGAAGGCGGGGCTGGCGTATGGATCTTTGGTGCTACCCGGCATGGCATGAGGCAGGTAAAGGAAGAAAGGCTTGTCCTGATGGGCGGTGATGAATTTTACGGCCTCTTCAGTGTAACGTTTGGTTAGGTTGTCGCGATCCACGGGTGCTTCGATGACTTTCTCATCCCGCATGAGTGGCAGCTCTGGCCATTCATCGGGTCGGAGTTCTTTGACCATGTCGTCACTGTAAGGAATGCCAAAGAACGAATCGAAACCCTGGCGGGTTGGCAAAAATTCCGGCTGATCCCCCAGGTGCCATTTGCCAATGATGGCTGTGGTATAACCCGCCGTCTTCATCACTTCGGCGACGGTGGTTTCTTTCGGGTTTAGCCCTTTAGCGGCCACGGGTTGCAAGACCAGACCTCCTTTGTCACTCACGTGCATGTCCACACGGTAAGGGTAGCAACCGGTCATCAAAGCGGCTCGACTCGGTGTGCACACGCCACTGGCAGAATAGTAACTGGTGAAGCGCGTGCCTTCTACTGCCATTTGATCCAGATGCGGCGTGCGGTGCAATGTCTGCGGGTTGAAGCACTTCACGTCTCCGTTGCCCAGATTATCCACCAGAACGAAAATGACGTTAGGCGGGTTCTCGGCTTTCAGAAGCAAAGGCAGGCACAGAAGGCTGAATAGCAGATGCTTCATGGTCGTTGAGCTCAGTTGGAAATAGGCTGGTCCGCGCGGATGCGCATGGCGTGCAAGCCTGAAATGACAAAGGCAGCCGCGCAGAAGTACAACGCTTCATGCCAGTCATGATTAGCATCCAAGTGCTTGTTGATTTGAGCAATGAAGACCGGAGACAGAGCTGCCCCAATATTACCCCACATATTCGCCCAACCAAAAACGGGTGCCGTGTAGCGTCCCCCTAGATCTTGCATCGTGGCCCACACCGCAGGCAATCCCGCGTCGGTGAAGAAAGCCACCAGCCCCAAAGCTGGTACCAGAAGCCAAGGATTGGTTGTTTGAATGGCCAGGATAAACATGAAGGCCGCTAAAAAACGGGTGCCTGCTAGGGGAACCATTCGGCCTCGTTTGAGGCCTAACCAACGCACGCAGGCATCCGCAAAAAATCCGCCAAACATCATGCCTCCCAGCCCAATGACCAGAGACACCGTGGAAAGCGTACCGCTAGCTTCATCCGTGAGTTGCAGAGTTTCCTTCAGATAGCGCGGCATCCAGGTCGCCAAGAAGGCCCAGCCTACATTGGTCCAAAACTGCGCCCCGCACATGTACCATAGGTTTTTGCTGTGGAGCAGGGCCTTCCAGGGGAAGCGGTAGCTCTGCGTGGCATCGGCATGAACGGGCCGTCCTTCTGCAAGCAAAGCGCGCTCGGCCTCATTGCACTGGGGATGTTGCTGGGGGCTTTCTCGGTAGATTCTCCAAAAGGCCCAGGCAAACAGCAGCCCGACGGCACCATACATCCAACCAGCCCATCGCCAGTTTCCCATCTGGGCGATGATTAGCATGGTCAGTACCGGAGCTGCGGCACCACCGAGACGCCCCCCCAAGGAGACGATGCTACTCGCCACGCCCCGCTTTCCCCATACCGACCATTGCCGTAAAAGGCTGCTGCTAGCTGGGTAAGCCCCGGCTTCTGCCAATCCGCAGCCCACACGGGTCAAAAGCAGTGTCCAGAGTCCTGTGGCAAAACCCGTGAGCGCGGTGAAGGCAGACCAGAGAACGATAAATACCGTCATCAAAGGACGAATGCCAAAGCGATCACTCAGCCATCCAGCGGGTACTTGACCCAGAGCATAGGCCCAAAAGAACGCGCTCAACACCCAGGAAAGCTCATCATCTGTCAGCGGGAACTCTGCGCGAAAAGTCGCCGTTTTGACGATCTCCGACATGCAGATGCGGTCCAGATACATCAAAAAAGCCGCCAAGGTGGTGACGGCAAGAATGGAATGACGGACCTTCGTGGGAGCAACGGCCATTAACCCACTACGGGCAAGAGTCGTGCCGCATTGCACGGTTTATTGTCTTGCTGATCCAGTAGAAGAATAAGTTAGGCCAGTTGTTGGTGAAATAAATACTTTTGTGCTCAAGTATGCTGCGACTGATGTCGCCGCACCGCAGTTTTTCTCAGAAGATCTTCTGTCTTTGGACGCTACTCCACGTTCTGAACCTGTTCGCGAATCTTCTCTAACTCCGTTTTCGCACTGACCACCGCGTGGGCAATCTCGGCATTGTTGCACTTGGATCCCATGGTATTGAACTCTCTGAAAAACTCCTGCACCAGAAAGTCCAGGCTGCGTCCCACAGGTTCAGGCGAAGCTAAATAGGTGCGGAATTGATTCAAGTGACTCGCTGCGCGTGACAGCTCCTCTGAAATGTCAGTGCGATCTGCGAAGAGAGCGATCTCTTTGAGCAGGCGCTCATCATCTAACGGCAAGGGCAGGCCTGCTTGCTCCAAGCGTTGACGCAAGACCTGACGCTGATGCTCAGGAACATTAGGCGCTTTTTCGGCAATCGCTGAAGCATGAGCTTCGATGCAGCCTAAACGAGTCTTCATCTCATCCTTCAGATGGTCACCTTCTGTGCCCCGCATAGCGCACAATTGCTCAAGGGCAGCGGTCAAAGCCTCATGAATGGCTGGCCACGCAGCTTCTGCATCAGCCTCCGCCGATTCACCCACAAGCACTCCCGGCAGACGTGCGATCTCACCCAAGCTAATTTCGGGAGAGATGCCCAATTTACCCGCGAGATCTTTCAGCGTCTGCACATACTGCGCAGCAACGACTTCATCCACACGGGGTTGCTTCACCACCTCGGCGGCATCGCTACGGATGTGAACATTCACACGACCGCGCGAACACAGTCCCGCGACCTGGCTGCGCACCTGCGTTTCCAAGTCACTCAGATCACGTGGAAGATTCACAGAAACCTCCAGTTGCTTCCGGTTCACGCTGCTGCACTCCACCACCCAAGTGGTGCCGTCCGTCTGCCGTGATTCACCACGGCCAAATCCTGTCATGCTTTTCATGGGTGGATAGAAGCGGGTGCTACTGGGTTATGCAACTGCGCTTGTGGTGTAAAACGGCCATTCGTAGAGGTCTGGGAGGCCGAGGGTTTCTTGTTCGAAGAGGCCTTAGTCCTGGCGGTGAATGAGGTGCTGGATGTGCGGGCACCCTGATTGTCAGAGGTTGCTGCTATTAGCGGGAACACCTTTTCCAAAATCAAATCCGCCGCAGTCTCCATCCATCTCATAGCGGGTTTTGTAACCGAAGGCTTCCATGTTATGAATGAAAGCTCCGATGAAGTTCAGGCAGAAGTAGAGAGCTGACATTTTATCGCTACCGTGGACGGTCTTGACCTGCGGATGAATGATGTCGCACTTCCAGTCGCAAGCCCAGCCTGCATAAGGATCAGGACGAGGCCCTTCCATGGTCAGGACGGCTTCTTTTTCGATGCCGTCTTTGGTGATGAAAAGGGTTCGTTGCATAGCGGACTGGCCTAACTACCCGGCGAGGGCCTGGAGGAGTTTGTCTTTATTCCATGGCACCACCCAGTTTTCGATGTGGATGTCACGTCCTTGGCCATCACGTTTGCGATCCACGCGACATTCGATGACGGTGTCCGCGTGTTCGATCATGGTGCCCAGACGGTCCATGGGGAAGGCGAGCAGGAGTTGCAGCCCGAAGTTGCTGGCGAGGGCTAGGCAATCATCAATGCGGTCTCCACTGAGTTTGGAGAAAGCCTCATCCATGACCACCAGGCCAAGGTTGCGACGGCTGTCCTTACGGCCCAGATCATACACGCGGTGGAAAGCGGCTAGCATGGAGACGAAGAAGGGCGCTTGGTTTTCCCCACCGCTCATTTTGCGAGCGTTGTTTTGCAGGGAAATGGCCGCTTCTTCGGTGTGACCGCTCGGGATCATGAGCATGTCATAGCGATGATAAAAGCGGTAGTCGAGCAGGCGCTGGGCCTTGGGATCATCCGGGTTATCAATCGCTGCCATGAGCTCTTGCTTGGCCTTTTCAATCTCATCTTGATGAGAGGAGGCGAAGAGCTCGTCGGAAGAATGGAAGCCTTCCAAGCCGATTTCTAGCAGGTTCCACATCGCTGTTTGGGCGCGGTCGCGAGTCTGGGAGATGCGGTAGCGGTAGCGTCCGATGTCTTGATCCAAGATCTTGCTGAGTTCCTTGATGGTGCGGGTAGCCTCGTCGATCTTCTCGCGCAAAACATCCAGTACCTGATGTTGCAGGCGCTCTTCCCATTCACGGCGGCGCTCTTCAGCGATCTGGCGGTAATGCGAGAGCTGATGCGTTTCCAGGTCGTTGCAGCGTGCGTCGTAGCGGCTGTTGTCATCGTCTTCCGCATCGAAGTCGTGACGGTATTCTTGATGCTCTTCGGCCAGCTTGCGGCGCTCGTCATTTCGGTCACGGCGGGTGCGTTCCGCGCGGTCATGGGCAGATTGGCGTCCGTAATCGGCTTGGTCCTTCCGGCGTTGCCAGGTGCCTCCTGCCTCAAGGGCAGATTTGAGCGCAGCGGCTATTTCATCCTGCGCCAGTCCTCTCGGTAGGCGATTCAGGCTTTCATGCAGACTGAGTGTGGCGGTCTGAAATTCTTCGCGACTTTGATCCATCTGCTCCTGCATCTGGCGTTCATGAACGGCAAATTCAGTGACGGAGGTGGTAAGTCCTCCGATGCGTTGCTCCAGTCGGCGCAGGCGCATTTCCAGTTCATCCATCTCTTGGAGTTGGCGATCTTGCTCCGGCGTGGCCAGGAGTTTGATCGTTTCGTCGAGCTGGTTCTCATTGGCCTCCAGGCCTGGCAGTTGGGAAAGCTCAATGGCGGAGGCTTTCGGTGCGTCCTCTCCCAGACGATATTCCTGCCCGCGCTGTAACCAGCCACGGACCGCGTGGACTTCACGTCGGTAATCCGTGATGAACCCACGCACGCGCTCCATCTCTTCTTCCCGCTCCTCGCGCATGCGGCGCAGACCTTCTTCACCCAGCGTCAGTTCTTTTTCCAGACTCAGATGACGGCGGAATCCCTGTTCCTTCATCAGGCCATCTTGAGTGATTGCCCGGTCGTGCATCTTCAACTTATCAACATTTTTGGCCGCAATGATTTGGCCTAACAAATGATTGATAATGAGTTGCGCGGTCGGGTGCTTCGTCTCCAGCATCTCAGCTAGGGAGCCCTTGGCCACTTCCGGTTTTAGGGCGCTTAGTTCATCATGATGCGCCAGCAGTTCCGTTCCCGTGGTCTTTTGAAATTGTTCCCATGCTGCCAAGTAGGAGCTGTTTTCTACTAGCACGGTTTGGCGGTGGATGCCCAACATGGACTCCAGCAGCGGCCACCACGCCTCAAACTCAGGCTTCACTTCCACGACACGGGCAAAGAGCTCCGCCTTGTGTCCACGGGAGCGCAGATTATCCAGCAAGGGCGTGGCCTGGGTGCGGCCTTCACTCAGGCTGACAAGCTGGCGTTGCAGATCGTTTTCAGCCTTCTCCAGCTCTTCCAGTTCCTCCAATTTTGGGCGCAGCCAATCATCCCCCATGCGGCGGATGCGGTCATATTCACGGGCTAGACCAGGCAGGGCTTCCAGACCGATGTGCGCCTCTTCATTACGTAGAGCCGTGAGCAGGTCAGTGCGCTCCAGTTGAGCGTTCAAACCCACACGCAAGCCATAGCGGAGCCATTCGTCCCAATGCTGCGCCCTCTCGTTCAGCAGTTCATGTGCTGTGCGTGCGGCAAGGCGCAAGCGTTCGATGCGCGGTTGCAAATCCGCCCGCTGACGACGCAGATCATTGAGCTTACGCAGGCTGTCATCACGACCCGCCACGAGCTTCACTTCATCATAGCGCCCCTTCACCTCGTCGCGCTCACGTACGGAGGCTTCCATATTAACTTTGTCCTCGGCATGTCGCTCCCGCAGGCCCAGGAGGTCATTGCCTACGCGAATGAATTTCTCCTCGGATTCGGCATGGTCCAAGGCTGAGCGCAGGTGGCTAAACAAAGCCTCCTCTCGTCTTGCGATACTGAATGTTAGGTGGTGTTCGCGAATCCGTTGCAGAAATCCTAACTGTTCTCCCAGGGTGTCCACCCGGCGTTCCGCTTCGCGTAGGGCGTCCAGGCTTCTCCGCACTTCTTTCACCTCAGGCAGGCCCGGTTCCAGAATGTTGTCACGGATGAACTGCTCAAAGTTTTCCACTGGCTGGAAGGCGATGGCTCCAGGCAGGGTTTTGTTCATCTGGGTACGATCAAAGAAGAGATGCTCACGAGCACCCATTTCGTCCAGATAAGTGTCCAAACGTCCAAAGTATTCCCCTTGGAGGTCACGTTTGACACGGACGCGGAATTCATCTTCCGGCAGCATTTCCTGACGCCCCGGTTGGGTCAGATCTGGGTCACGAGTCACATCCTCCCAGTGCAGTCGGCAGGGAGTGTAAAACCAAACATAGCGTGCATCTGAAGTCGGGCCTTCATACTCCACACGAACACCCCAGGTCTCTCGTCGCGGTTCAGTGCTGCCTTCTTCCAGTGGCCATTCAAATTCCAGCGCTACCAGAGTGACGCCGCTGGGGCGCAGGTAGCGTGGTTGGCCATCCTTCGTTTTGGTGTTCGTATCACACAGGCAGTAGCCGCGCAGGTCGCGGTCGCGTCCGGTGGGGCGTTTGCCGTCGCCTGTCGCAGCTCGGTTAAAGCGGGTGCCTTTGCTGCCTAACAAAACGAATTGTACCAAGTCTAGTAGAGCGGACTTGCCTGTGCCGTTTTCACCGCAAAGAAGGGCGAGTCCGTTCAGGTCAATGATACGACGAAAGCCGTACCAATTGATGGCAATGATGCGGCTGAGAGTGATTCGCTGAGGGCGATCCATGAGAGGTAGTCGGGAAACGGAAAGGGGTTACTCTTCGAGGGTGATCGTGGCATCGGTCTGCTCTGGCTCATAGAGCTTGGCACGCTCCAGCCAGGCTTCGATGCTGTCGAAAGGGATGCAGCGTGGCAGGCTAGGCAGTACTTCGATCATGGCCTCACCTGGACGTGCACTGTCGTCACTGCGCTGGAAACGAATCAGCTTTTTGCGGCGTAGCCGTGTCAGCAGTTCTTCCAGAGCCGTGATGCCTGGCGGCTCAATGTGCTCAAAGAACACACGCCATTTCACCCAAAGATCATTGGCGCTGACGATGACGGCCTCTGCGGCTTGTTCCGCGCGTGACTCATCGTAGATGCGCCATAGGGCTAGCACGAGCAGGGTTTCATCCTTGGTGAAGGTAGCCAGCAGTTGGCATTCTTCCGGCACGGGCCGTGCCTGAATCAGCGGTGGCTCATGATCAATGATCAATTCCAAGCCTAGCGGGGAAAGGTAGTCACGCACATGATCTGGGTATTGATCACGGACGAATAGGTAAGCATCGCGACCACTGCCTTCATCTCCAAGGATTACACCGTGGCGGAGGAGGTCGGCAAGAACATCGCGGAGCGGGGAGCGGTCGCGTTCGGGCACGTCGGCCCAGAAGGATGGCCAGGGAAGAGAACTCATGAGGGGCGGGCAAAGGCAAAACGTTCGACGCGCCAGCCAGCCTGGGCGTCACGGGGAATGTTATTGGGTTCTAGGCCGTTTTCACGGCTGCTGCTGATGATCTGCCAGCGCTGCTCTTCACCGCTGGTCGCATCCACACCATGGTTGTAAGCAGCGGCGGCCATCAGATCCAGAAGCTCATCGGCGGTCTCCATGGAGAAGCCATCGGTGGCGATGCCTGGGCCATGTTCCTTCAGCAGACGGGCGACCAGTCGCGCTGCGCGGTGGGGCGTGAGGGCAAATTTTTGGCGCTGACGCAGACGCTCCAAATCAGCGGCTTCGTCTTCGGCGGAGAGACTTTCACCCAACTCCAGAGCCACGGGGGAGCGTGAGCGACGCGGGCGTGCCAGGGAGGCGATCCCATAAAAGAAATCCACTTCCGGTGTGGCGAGCGTGAAGTCCGGCTCGATGCGCAGTTCATTGAATTTGGAACCGCGATGAGCCGCATTAATGGCATCGCAGTAGTTTTTGATCATGTCCGGGCGGCGACCGCGTAGCTCAGACTGATAGCGGTAGCGCTGAACAGAGAGGCGATTGAAAGAGGCCACGCGGGCATCAATCGCTTCTGCTCGCAAACGCAGCCCTGAGAGTTGACGTTCCAGGCGCTGAAGTTGAGCCGCAGCTAGTTCCCAAGCTTCAGGTTGCTCCAAATTTCGGTATTCGGCGATGCCGTCAGCCAAGTGTTGAATGATCAACATGTTTTCTGCCGCATCCCGCACCCGAGCGCGGGCTCTTTGCAGTCGTGGAAGCAGACCGCCACTGCGCAGCACATCATAGCAGACCATGTGCTGGCCTTCATGGAACTCATGGTAAAAGAGCCGCAGCGTTTCCGCTCCCGATTGGGTTTCTCTCTGGCGGCGCTCGTAGCTGTGGATCAGCTTTTCCACACCGTGAAGCTGGAGGATAGCGTGCTCCATGCGCTGGAGGAGATCATGCACAGTCCCACGCATATCGTGGGAAGAAACGGCATGAGGATTTAGCGAGTCACGTTGCTCCAGGGTGGTGCAGACGCCGCGCAGAGTATCAGCAAAGCTTTTCAGCTCCGCGACTTCCGTTTCAGCCAGATCATGCAGCGTCCGCATCAGGGGCCGCAGGGAAGGGGAGATGACCACCCAGCGCTCATTCAGACTGACCGCCTGGTCTTCGATCCAGCGCACTTGCAGCATCTGATTGAACAGCTTACCTGCCCGTGCCCGCACATCTTGCAGACCGCCACCTTCATCCTCTTGCAGGGCTATCTGGGGATTTTGAGAAAGAACCTCCCGCAGGATGGCCAGGGCATCCGACTGAGGAAGGCGGCCTGATTCACCCGCTTCCTTGATCAGTCGATCCGCCCCATCCACGTAAACAGGGGCCGATGGGCGTACCAACGGACGAAAAAAGTCCGCTGAGACACTGGCAAACAGGCGCTGGCTGAGTTGGTCGGCTGGCATGGGAAGGTTCACCCTGACAGGACAAACCGGGACTGCAACTCTTGTGGCAAATCTGGGTGGATTTTCATTCACCTTGCCTTTGATAGAATCCGAAAAAGCAGACATCCGCTTCGTCGCATCGCTGCCGCTTATTGGAAACCGGTATAAAACCCGACTTAGCCCAGGTCCCTGGATGCCTCCTTGCATCTTTCTGCCATGTCTTGGAAGCTAACATGTGTACTGGCCATTGTCCTTTTCATCCGACTCATTATCAGCTTATAACTTGGGGAAATGGGGAGTCCATGGGGATATCATGGGGATATCATGGGGAGTCTAAATCCCCATCTCAAGGTGTTGATTATCAGCCTGTTGTTGCTTTTTGTGGGCATCATGGGGGAAAATACGATTTCATCCCCATTCCTCATGACCTCCCCTGGCTCTTCCCTGCGGAGGCATGGACGATCCCGCTGGAATGCCCCTGTGAAAGCAAGAGACCTATTAAGTGAGGCGTTTTGGCGTGTTACCGTTGTTAGACCCCCGTTCGACCACCCATGAAGACGAAGATTCTCACGCTCACCAGCCTTTCATTCCTGGCGTTGGCCATTCATGCGGCACCGCCTAAGAAGGAGGAGGGCATTGACCCGAATAAGCCAGTCTCTTTTTACAAGCACATTCGCCCCATCCTCCAGGCCAATTGTACCGGTTGCCATCAGCCCGCCAAAGCCAAGGGCGACTACGTGATGACGGAGTTTGCTAGGCTGCTGACGGGTGGCGAGGAAGGCCATGCCATCGTCCCCGGTAAGCCTGAAGAGTCCAATTTGCTCAAAGTCGCCTCTCCTGATGCAGAAGGAAAAGTGGAGATGCCTCCGAAGGGAGATCCTCTGCATGAGACTCAACTGGCATTGATCAAACGTTGGGTCAGCGAAGGGGCACAAGATGACACTCCAGCTTCCGCCATGGCACAGTATGACATGGCGCATCCTCCTGTCTATGTGACGGCACCCGCAGTCACTTCCCTGGCTTATTCGCCCGATGGCAGCCAGATTGCTGTGGCAGGGTACCATGAGGTTTTGGTTCACAAAGCAGATGGCACAGGCCTGGTGGCTCGCCTCGTCGGATTGGCGGAGCGGATTCAAAAGCTGGCTTGGTCCCCTGACGGTAAGAAGATTCTCGTTACGGGTGGCAGCCCTGCGCGTGAGGGGGAAATTCAGATCTGGGATGTGGCTAAAAAGAAGCTGGAACTGTCCAAGTCACTCACCTATGACACCCTTTACGGGGCCAGTTGGTCGCCCGATGGCAAATTCATCGCGGTGGGTTGTGCAGACAATGGCTTGCGTGCTTTTGATGCAGCCACAGGCAAAGAGACGCTGTTCATGGGCGGACACAGTGATTGGGTACTGGACACCGTTTGGAGCACGGATGGCAAACACATCGCCTCCTGCGGGCGTGACATGAGTGTGAAACTCACCGAAGTGGAAACGCAGCGCTTCATTGATAACATCACCTCCATCACTCCCGGTGCGCTGAAAGGCGGCGTTCAGACGCTGGTTCGGCATCCTTTACGTGATGAAATCCTCATCGGCGGAACCGATGGCATGCCTGCGATCTATCGCATGGAACGCATCACCAAGCGGGTCATTGGTGACAACGCTAACCTCATCCGCAAGTTCCCCACCATGGAAGGCCGCATTTTTGGGGTGGCTTTTGCGCCCGATGGCAAACGCATCGCCGCTGGGGCCTCTCATGAGGGCAGTGGTCAGGTGAATATTTATGCTTCGGACTATGACAGCACCATGCCTGCGGAGGTGAAGACCATTGTGGAAACGCGCAGTGGAACGGGCAAGGCCTTGGATGACTGGATCGTGAAGGATGTGAAGCTTATCTCCAGTGTGCGCATTCCTACGGGTGGCATTTACAGCGTGAGCTTCAGCCCCGATGGCCAAACTGTGGCTGCGGCGGGCCAGGATGGCCGCATCAAATTGATTGAAGTCACCACAGGGAAAATTGCCAAAGAGTTTGTTAGTGTGCCTTTGGCGGAAGACAAAGCCTTGGCTGCCAGCGATGTGATTGCTGATGACAGCGTGCGGGCCACGGCGAAAAAAGACGATAAAGTGGAGACTCTGGTCCCTGGTCTCAGCGTGGCAAGCATCGAGGTGCAACCCACCAATGTCAGCATTGGTAAACCCACGGAATACGCGCAGCTTTTGGTGACGGCGACGATGAGTGACGGTTCCAAGGCGGACATCACCCGCATGGCTAAATTAGAATTCAAAGGCAGCACAGCAGCCAGTGTGAATACACGAGGATTAGTCCGCCCGACCAAAGATGGTCAGGGGGAAGTGAAGATCGCTTTCATGGGGAAGGGGACGACCGTTCCTGTCAAGGTGACGGGCATGAATCTGGCGCTGAAACCTGACTACGTCCGGGACATCATGCCGATTACTTCCAAGCTGGGTTGTAACATGGGCACTTGCCACGGTGCCAAAGATGGCAAAGCCGGCTTCAAACTCAGTCTGCGTGGTTATGATCCCATATACGATGTGCTAGCCTTCACGGATGAACTGGCCAGTCGCCGCGCCAATGTGGCTTCTCCTGATCATTCATTGATGCTTCTGAAAGCTAGTGGTTCGGTTCCTCATGAAGGGGGCCAGCTCACCGTGCCTGGGGAGTTGTACTATGAGACGCTGAAAGCCTGGATCAGTCAGGGAGCCAAGCTGGACATGAAGACTCCACGTGTGACCAGCATCGAACTCTTCCCCAAGAACCCCGTTTTGGAACGCATTGGCAATCGCCAGCAGATGCGCGTGATTGCTCGGTATGCAGATGGTTATGTCCGCGATGTGACGGCGGAAGCCTTCATGGACAGCGGCAATGGAGACGTGATTGAAGCCGACCATTCAGGCTTGATGACCAGTCTGCGTCGTGGTGAGTCCGCCATCTTGGCCCGCTTTGAAGGTTCCTATGCGGCCACCACCATTACGGTGATGGGTGACCGCACAGGCTTTGCTTGGCAGGAGCCTGAGAAGTGGACAAAGATTGACGAGCTAGTCGCTAAAAAATGGCAGCGCATGAAGATCGAGCCAAGTGATCTGTGCAGTGATGAGGACTTCCTGCGTCGCCTTCACATTGACCTCACGGGCCTACCGCCGACGCCTGAGGATGTGCGTGCCTTTTTGGCGGATGCACGGGATACTCGTACCAAGCGGAATGAGGTGATTGATAAACTCATCGGTAACCCTGATTTTGTGGATCATTGGTCTAACAAATGGGCGGACATGTTGCAGGTGAATAGCAAGTTCCTGGGAACCGAAGGGGTGAAGATCCTGCGGGATTGGATCAAACAACAGGTTGCAGACAACACGCCCTATGACCGCATGGCCTACCGCATCATCACCGCGACAGGTTCGACCAAAGACAATCCTGCGGCGGCTTACTACAAGACGGTGAGGACGCCTGAAGAACTGGTGGAAAATACCACGCATCTCTTTTTGGCCACTCGTTTCAACTGTAACAAATGCCATGACCATCCCTTCGAGAAATGGACCTGGGATCAGTATTACCAAACGGCAGCGTTCTTTGCCCAGGTGGACCTGAAAACGGACCCCGCCAGTGCAGGGAAAACCATCGGTGGCACTGCGGTGGAAGGAGCCAAGCCTTTGTATGAAATCGTTTCAGACAAGACTGTGGGTGAAATGAATCACCTGCGCACGAATGCGCCAGTGGCTCCCAAGGTGCCTTTTGAACCTGAATTGGTCAGTAAGACCGCCACAAGCCGTCGCGAGCAATTTGCCACCTGGATGACCAGCCCTGACAATGATTACTTTGCCATGAGTTATGCCAACCGAATCTGGGGCTACCTCACCGGCACGGGTGTGATTGAGCCTTTGGATGACATCCGCGCGGGCAATCCACCCAGCAATCCTGAGCTTCTCCAATACCTGACGAACGAATTCATTCAGAGCGGATTTAACGTGCGTCACTTGATGAAGATTATCACCCAGAGCCGCAGCTATCAGCTCAGTTTGGCCACCAACAAGTGGAACGAAGATGACAAGGTGAATTACAGTCATGCCAAAGCCCGCCGCCTGCCCGCGGAAGTGCTTTTTGATTCAGTGTTTGCCGTGACGGGTTCCATGCCAAACATCCCTGGCGTGCCCAAAGGTACTCGTGCGGCTCAGCTCATAGATGGCCAAACTCAACTGCCTGACGGATTCCTAACCAATTTTGGAAAACCTGCGCGTGAAAGCGTGTGCGAATGCGAACGCAGCAATGAGGTGAACCTTGGCCCTGTGATGGCGCTGATGTCCGGCCCGACGGTGGGAGATGCCATTAGCGATCCAAATAATGCCATCGCCAAACTCACTCATGACGTCAAAGACGACTCTAAACTGGTGGAGGAAATCTTCATGCGCGTCATCAATCGCAAGCCAACTGGCAAAGAGATCAATGCCGCGCTCGCCAGTATGGCCAGCATGGATGTGGAGAACAAAAAGTTAGCCGCCGAATGGCAGGCTAAAGAAGCCGAGCAAAAGCCCTTCATTGAAAAGGCAGAGGCCGAACGTCTGGCATTGATTGCTAGTACCAAGGCGGAACTCGAGGCTTACAACGCCAAGATGGCCCCAGAAGTGAAGAAGAAGGAAGATGCTCGTCTTGCAGCTATTCAGAAAGCAGAAGAGGTCGTAAAAAAATCAGCCGAAACCATCCCGATGCAACAACCACGCTGGGAACAGTACGTGGATGTGAGCACGGAGTGGGTGCCTTTGGATGTGCTGGTTTCTCGTGCGGGTGGTGTAGAAAAATTGGAGGTGCAGCCAGATGGTTCACTCTTTGCCACCGCGTTGCCTGAGGGCCGAACCACCCCTGGGAATTACCTTTTGAATGGTAAAACCACGTTGGAAAACATCACAGCCATCAAGCTGGAAGTCCTTCCTGATGATCGTTTGCCTAACAATGGACCCGGCTTGGCCCCCGATGGTAACTTTGTGCTGAGCGAATTCATTGTGAATGCCACTCCGCTGACCGCAGCAGGCGGTAAGCGGGTCAAGGGCGGTGCTCCTCAGACGATTCAGAATCCCAAGGCGGACTTCGAACAAAAGAGCTTTGAGGTTACTGAAGCCTTGAAAAAGGGGAATCGTGACAAAGGCTGGGCTGTCTCCCCCGAAGGAGGCTTCCGCCATGAGGCGACCTTTGAATTTGCCAAACCACTTGCTTTCAAAGGCGGTGCTCAATTGGTGGTTCAATTGAGCCAACCGTTCCAAAACGGGAAGTATAATCTGGGACGTTTCCGTCTTTGGGTGACGAGCAGTCCCCTGGTTCGTTTCGGTGCTCCAAAAGCCGTGGCTGAGGCTATTCGAGTTCCTGAAGCCAAGCGCAGCAAGGAACAAAAAGCGGCTCTGGCAGATTTCTATACGGCTCAGTCGAAGGATTACCAGGCGACCAAAAAGGCCTTGGTGACAGCGAGGAAACCCCTGCCAGTGGACCCACAAGTGGTTGCCCTGGAAGCCAAACATGCAGACTCACAGACTCCGATCACCCTTGATCCGAAGCTTGTTCAGCTTCGTCGTGATTCAGCGCTGAGCACTCAGCAGCTAGGCGATAAACGTCTCACGGCGGCTCAAGATCTCGCTTGGGCTTTGATCAATAGCCCCGCTTTCCTTTTCAATCACTGATGTCGTTTAGACTGAATCTGCTACTGCTGATCTTTGTTGCTGCTGCCAATATTCAGGCGGCGGAAACGAAGCCAGATGTGCTGGTCATCTTTACGGACCAATGGAGCCCGCGCTATTTGAGCTGGGAGAATCCACAGGTGCGAACACCCAACTTGGATCAGATAGCCAAAGAGGGCATGATCTTTGATGCCTGCTACACCACCTCCCCAGTGTGCATGCCTGCGCGCATCTCCCTGCTCACAGGGTTGTACCCGCACAATGGAGGTCATTCCGTCTGGGGAAATGTTCTCAAGTATTACGTGCCGCCTGAGTCTGCACCGATGTTCCGCGATATCCGAAAAGCTGGTTATACCACCGCGCAGATAGGAAAGCTGCATTGGACTGGAGGCACCGCTTGGAAGGAGAAATTCAGTAAGCTAGCGGATTACTATGAAGCGCTGGGACTAGATCATGTGGTGGATGTTTCAGGTCCACCAGATTCTCCGAAAGATCACAGCCCTTACGGTAAGTATTTGAATCAGTTAGGCCTGCTTAAAGCAGTCTCTGAGGACATTCATGATCGCTACATCAACTGGGAATTCGAACCTCGTGCGAGTGTGGTGAAGCCTGAGAATTATCACGATACTTTTGTCGCCGAGATGGCTGCGGATTTTATGAACAAGCAGCCGAAGGATAAACCCTTTTGCCTAGTCGCTAGTTTTCATTCGCCGCATCCACCACTGGATGCTCCCGGAGAGTTTGCGACAATGTATGATCCAGACAAGCTAACGCTGCCAGCCAATGTGCCCGAAGTTTATTTGCGGGAAGGTCATGCTCTGAATCATGATGAAACTCGCAAATTCCTGGCGAATTACTTGGGCAAAATATCTTTGGTCGATCAATGTGTTGGCCGCTTGGTTGCGGCACTCAAAGAGCGCGGGACCTGGGAAAATACGCTGGTCATTTTTACCGCCGATCATGGTGAAATGATGGGAGCGCATGGCTACCTGACCAAAGGGCGATTTTATGAGGAGTCGGCCCGGGTGCCTCTCATGATGCGCTGGCCAGGGCAGATCAAGCCGGGAAGGACGCAGGCGCTAGCGCAGATGATGGATGTGTACCCCACCATTGTGGAAGCCATCGGCGGGGAGTTGTCGCCGGGACGTTTTGCGATTTCGCAATTACCTGTGGCTATCGGCAGTGTACTGAATGTGCGGTCTTTAGCTGTGAGCGAGATTGGTACCGTAGCTCCGCTGCGAATGATGGCACGCGATGCCCACTACAAATGGTGGGCTGAAGAAGATGCAGAGTTCTTATTTGATCTTCAAGAGGACCCCTTGGAGATGGAAAACCTCGCAGATAAGGAAGAAAAGCGAGAGATCCTGCAACACATGCGTGATGAAATGTTACTTCATCTGAGGAGTTCGCAGTTGAATCTCTCTGCGGGGTATAAATCCAAGGTCAAACGACTGCGTGCAGCGGAGGATTCCAAGCCGAAGCTGCCTTGAGTAGAGAATCTTTACTCTAGGTAGTACAATTTTTGGCGCCATTCCGCATTGAGATCTGAGGGGGCTATCTTCTGTGCACCTGTGCTATGACTGATGGAAAGACCACTGTCATCAGCTTTGAGGATATTCACTTGGATGAGCTTTTTGCCATCAGCCAAGATGAGTTCGGGAACTGTTGTGCCGACAACCTTTTTGCGAATGCCCAAGATGATTTCGGCCTTCTCACTGACCAGCTTAGCATACTGCTTTTTGAGCTCGTCCTCTTGAACTTTGATTTTGTTGATTGAGACCAGCTTTTCTTGAATGTCTTTTTGTGCCTGGACTGCATTGACCAGTGCTTGAAACTCAGTGCGCTTTAAAGTCACGGCCTGCTCAAAGCTTGCCAAATTTTGGTTGATCCCAGCCATGTCTGTTTTGGACTTTCCATGCTGCCAGTAGAGATACAAAGAGCCAAAGCCCACTGCAAAGAGCAGGAGTGCAAAGAGATTTTTCATGATCAAGGAAATATAGATTAGGTTGCGAAAAGAGTCTCGGGTCTAGGATTTCTGGGCTTACCGCATGCCTTCCACTTCTTTTTGCAGGGCCTTCAGGGCTGCTTCCGTCGTCTCATAGCTTTTTACTGCGCCAGCTAATTGTTCTTGGATCAATTGGCTGTCAGTTTGATATTTGAGAGCTAGCTTTGTGGCGGCCTCTGTGGTGTTGATGAGTGGGGGAAGCACTTGTCGGAGGGTGGTTATTTTCTGCTGTAACTCCACATCTTCCACCTGTAGCGCCGCGAGTTTTGTCTCTGCGGCCTCTTGTTCTTGGCTAATGATGCGGACTTTCGAGCAAGCAGGTGCCAGAAAAAAGAGGAGTAAGCCGAAGAGGAGGGCGGTGCTGGGGGGAGTCTTCATAGGTAATAACCTAGCCTTTGTGCATTTTCAGGATGCTATCAGGTTTCGAGGCTGGGTGTCAATGCACAGACCGTCCGGAATGGAGCAGATGTGTCACACTCCTCTCGTGACGGTGCTTGCATTCGCTATTATTGCCTCGTAAATGCGCGCTACGCGATTTACTCCCCCCGATCTGTTATTTTATGCCCGACTGGCTCTCTGTTATCTTTCTTGGCATCATTGAAGGTGTCACTGAATTTCTCCCCATTTCTTCGACGGGGCATCTCTTGATCCCGCAGACTTTGGGGTGGTTGCCAGCTAAGAGCGATTTGTTCAACGTGGTAATTCAGAGCGGTGCGGTCTTGGCTGTGTTGGCCGTATTCACTCAGAAGCTGAAGCACATGGCCATGACTTTAAACAGTCCTGAAACCCGCGATTACCTAGCGAAGCTGGGGGGGGCGTTTCTGCTGACGGCTATCGGCGGTTTGATCATCAAGAAGCTGGGTCTGAAATTACCTGAGACCGTGCAGCCTGTGGCCTGGGCCACTTTGATTGGTGGACTCATCATTTTTTGGCTAGAGCGTGTTTATCGCGGCAAAACTGGCACTAGTGAAATCACATGGGTGGTGGTGGCTGCGGTGGCTGCCTCGCAGTTATTGGCTGCTGTCTTTCCAGGCACTTCTCGTTCCGGTGCGAGCATCATGATGGCTATGGCCTTCAGCATTGCTCGTCCGGCAGCAACGGAGTTTTCCTTCCTCCTGGGCATCCCGACACTGATGGCGGCAGGTGGACTGAAGATCATTTCTGAAATTAAAGATCATGGTCTAGGTGGCGAAGATTGGTCCATGGTCGCATTAGGTACCCTAGTCAGCGCCATCTCTGCTTTTGTGGTGGTGAAATGGCTCATTCACTTCGTTCAGAGTCATACCTTCAATGGATTTGCTGTTTACCGGGTATTTCTCGGTGCAGGTCTGTTGATCTATGTGGCCTTGGGGAACCCCTGAATCCACTCCAATGGTTGAATTCGCCAAAGGCTATTTTCGCCGCTCCGTCTTCAAGACCTACCGTTTCCTCAAGCACCCGAGGAAGTTGAAGGCCAGTCCTCTCATGCGGTGGTTTGCGCGCCATTTTTTGGACAAACGAGTCTGGAAACCAACGCAGCATACCTTTTCTGGAGGCATGGCGGTGGGGACTTTTGTGACGCTGCAACTGCTGCCCATCCAAATGCCTTCTGCAGCCATTTTGGCAGCGGTTTTTCGGGTGAATATCCCCATAGCCATTGCCATGTGCTGGGTCAGCAATCCGGTGACTTTAGCCGCCCTAGTACCTCTGGAATATCATGTGGGTAAATGGGCGTTGGCCTTTTTAACGGAGGTTCCATCCACTCCTTTCCCAGATAAGTTTCCCATGGATGTGGCTGGTATGTGGTTGGCCCTTAAGGAACATGCGCCTGTCATGTTGTTTGGCGGGGTCGTTTTGGGCGCTGTTTTGGCTCCCATCTCTTATGTCCTTACCTATGTGATTTGGGGGGCGATTGATCACTGGAATCTGTTTCGTAAGCAGCCGGTTTTGCCTTTGAAAAAAGGGTCAAACGTTTGATTTAGATTGGTGTGCCTTCAGGCAAGTCTTGCGTAATGGCGGAGCCTGCTTAATCATCTCCCACATGCCCCGCAGCCGTCGCGTTCATTTTGACTGCCTCACCGCCATGCGTGCGCTTGGTGAGCCGACACGCTTTGCGTTGGTACGTGCTTTGTTGGCCGGGCCACGTTGTGTGAATGATTTGTGCGAAGAGCTTTCGGCCACCCCTTACAATGCTTCCAAGCATTTGCGGGTATTGCGTGAAGCGGGTTTGATCGAGGTTAAAAAACACAGCCAGCAACGGGTCTATTCATTGGCGGAAGCTTTTCGGGCGCGTATGAAACCCGGTACTCAAACTCTGGATCTCGGCTGCTGCCAGTTTCATCTGGATCAGTTTGAGGGTGAATGAATTGTGCTTGCAGGTCTTGGTGGAAGCTTGGCGTAATTTTGGTATTTTGAGGCATGTCTGCCTCCACGTTTGTTGAATCACCTACGGCCCGTGTTGCTTTGCATGTGCGGGTACTGCTTGGTGCCGTGACGGTATTGGGTCCGGGTAAAGTCGAATTGCTCACGCATATTCGTGAAACGGGGTCCATCTCTGAAGCGGCGCGGAAGATGGAGATGTCTTACCAGCGCGCTTGGCGTCATGTGAAACTCATGAATGAATTGTTTCCTGAGTCTTTGGTGATTTCCACGCGGGGCGGAGCGGTAAGAGGTGGTGCGAGCCTGACAGAGCTTGGGGGAAAAGTGCTAACTGCTTATGCTGAACTGCGTGGGGAGTTGGATTCGACAATCAAGAAACACCAAAAAAAACTGCTTAAATTGCTCGAAGCCTAACTTTCAAATCCGATATGTTTGACAAAACATATCGGGAGGCTTTTTTAGCAGCATGCTCCCGCGTGCCTGTTTCCTATTTTTATTCGTTGGCTCTTTTCTTAATGCGGCTGAAACAAAGCCCTTCAGCTTAGGTGCCATTGTTGTTACAGCGGATCGTCAGCAACCTTTGGTGGATGCTCTTGCAGATACCATCAGCGTGGAGACGATGCGTAATCTGGAGAGGACGGATCTGGCGGAAGCATTGCGGCTTTCTCCAGGAGTCACGATGAGTCAAACGGGGCCGCGCAATGAGACGGGTGTGAATGTGCGTGGTTTTGACCTTCGGCAGGTGCCTGTTTTCATAGATGGGATTCCGGTTTATGTGCCGTACGATGGTTATGTGGACTTGCGTCGTTTTACCACGGCTGATGTGGCACAGATCCGTGTGAGCAAAGGCTTCTCCTCGGCTCTGTATGGGGCAAATACACTGGGTGGGGCCATCAATATTGTTTCACGAAAGCCGGAGCGGCCTGTTGAAGGCGATCTTCTAACAGGTTGGTTTCAAGAAGGCGGCTATCAGGCAGCGCTGAATGTCGGTTTCAGGCAAGGGCCTTGGTATGCCCAGTTAAGTGGTTCATTTCTGGATGCGGATTCGTACCCTCTGTCGGATGATTTTACGTCTAATTCGCGCGAAAATGGAGGCTCTCGCGACAATGCGTATCGTGAAGATTGGCGCTTCAGTGCTAAAGTCGGCTATACCCCGAATGACACAGATGAGTATGCTTTAGGGTATTCACTCCAGCGTGGGGAAAAGGGAAACCCCGTCTATGCAGGTGATGATCCCCTGCAGTCCGTTCGTTTCTGGCAATGGCCTCGCTGGGATAAACAGACCGTTTATCTCATCACTCAGACGGAGATAGCCAAAGACACTTATTTAAAGACAAGGTGGTATTGGGATCAGTTTAAAAACACGTTGTTTGCCTATGATGACGCTCATTATGACAGCCAAAAGGCTGGGCGCTCGTTCCAGAGTTTTTATGATGATTGGACTGTGGGTGGCAGCTTGGAGATAGGTACCCAGTTAGGTGCAAACAACACTCTAAAAGCAGCGGTGCATGGGAAATTTGATCGACACAAAGAGCATAACGATGGTGCGGATTTTTATACCTTTGAGGATATGACTTGGTCTTTGGGATTGGAGGATACCCATGAGTTTACAGATCGTTTCTCTGCTGTTGCAGGACTCAGTTATGATCGGCGCTCAGTGGAAGAAGCGGTGGACACGAATACGGGAGTTGCTCTTGGAGGCGAAGCATTTGCTTCGTGGAATCCTCAAATGGGTTTCTTTTATGATTTAACGGAAGCGCATCGATTGCATCTAACGGTGGCGCGGAAGAGTCGATTTCCGACCATCAAGGATCGTTATTCCTATCGCCTGGGCCAAGCGATTCCGAATTCTGATCTGGAGCCTGAAACGGCCGTGCATTATGAACTGGGTTATGAAGGTGTACTTCATGATTCACTGACGGTTCGGGCCAACGTCTTTGCGGCTGAGATTGAGGATACCATTCAGCGTGTGGACAATGTGCAGCCGGGGCGTTTCCAGTTGCAGAACGTTGGGGAGAGTCGGCATATCGGGGCTGAATTTGGCTGGGATTGGAAACCGAATGAAGTGTTTCAGTGGACGGTTAATTATGCGTATCTGGATCGGCAAAATCTGAGCCAGCCTAACGTACGATTGATTGATACGCCAAGGCACAGCTTTTTTACCTATGCGGAGATCCGTCCGCTGAACTGGCTGAGTGTGATCCCGAGTGTGGAATACAATGGATCACGCTACTCCACCAGTTATGGGAGTGAAGCGGGTGCCTGGGCCATCGCGAATCTCAAAGTAGCGGTGCGTTTACCCCATGAGATAACACTGAGTGCAGGAGTGAACAATGTGTTCGACCGCAATTATGCGCTGACTGAGGGGTATCCTGAAGCTGGGCGTGTCTTTTTTGTGAACATGAAAGTGGAGTTTTAACATGCTGAAAAACTATCTTTTTCATTTGGTTTTACTCACGCTTTTCTGCTCAGTTTATGCAGGGGAATTGAGCGTGAAAGTGGGGGATTCCGCCCCGATTAAACTCAAGAAAAATGATCTGGAATTGCTTCCTCATCAAACCGTGAAAGCGGTAGATCACGGTGGCGAGGAAGCTGCCTGGACAGGCGTTCCTCTTTATCAGGTTTTGCAGCAAGCAGAGCTTAATCTTGGGGACTCCTTACGTGGTCCTGCTTTAGCTCAGTATGTTTTAGTGACTGCTGCAGATGGATATAGCGTCGTCTTTGCGTTACCAGAGTTGGACCCGCGTAGTACAGATGATCCTGTTATTTTAGCAGACGCTATGAATGGGGAAGCTATACCGATTGGCCAAGGTCCGTATCGCCTAATTGTCCCTAAAGAACGTCGGCATTTCCGCTGGGTGCGACAAGTGGTCAAAATCGAGGTCATCAAGGTTCGTCCTTGAGTGGATGGGGCTTTAGGGGATGGGCTTGGGAAACGAGTTGATTAGGATCTTTAAATTCAATCAGGAATGGTACTTGCGCATCGTCGCAAATAATCTCAAATCAATTAA
Organism: Prosthecobacter sp.; assembly: GCA_025869455.1. Lineage (GTDB taxonomy): Bacteria > Verrucomicrobiota > Verrucomicrobiia > Verrucomicrobiales > Verrucomicrobiaceae > Prosthecobacter. The sequence continues at coordinate 2,623 of JAOZVT010001021.1, read as the reverse complement.
TGCCCAGTAAAGCACGCTACATCATGATTGGAGGTTTCCTCGGAGCCGGAAAGACCACCACTGTGGGCCGTCTGGCCAAGTATCTGACGGATCAAGGATTGCGGGTGGGATTGATTACGAATGATCAGGCTGGCGGTCTGGTGGATACGAAGCTGCTGCGTGGGCAGGGCTATGCCACGGAGGAAATTGCAGGGGGGTGTTTTTGCTGTCGTTTTAATACGTTGGTCGATGCGGCTAACAAACTATCCGATCAAATGAAGCCGGATGTTTTTATCGCAGAGCCTGTGGGGAGTTGCACGGATTTGGTGGCGACAGTCACGTACCCACTGCGTCGTATGTATGGGGATGCCTTTACCATCGCTCCACTGAGCGTGCTGGTGGACCCTGTGCGTGCACGGCGTGTGTTTGGGCTGGATGCTGGGGGGAGCTTCTCCAGCAAGGTCGCTTACATTTTCAAAAAACAGCTCGAAGAGGCAGACATCATCGTCATCAGCAAGAGTGACATGATTGGAGATCATGAGCGTGAGGAATTGCGCGAAGCCTTGACGAAAGAGTTTCCGCTGGCTCAGATTCTGACAGCGTCTCCTCGTCAGGAGACAGGTTTAGAGGAACTCTTTGGCCAATTGATGACCGATGAGCAAGCTCGGCGGAACCCGATGGCGGTGGACTACGAGGTCTATGCGGATGGTGAAGCTTTGCTAGGCTGGCTGAACGCAACGGTCACGCTGAAAGCGACCGAGGAATTCGAGGCTAATGACTTCCTCCGCGCGTTGGCTGCGGATGTGCAGCAACGACTGCAAAAAGATGGGACGGAGATCGCTCATTTCAAAATGACGTACAGTCCCGATGACGGAATCGCGGGGGAGTTAGCTTCAGTGAATTTGGTGCGTAGTGACTACATTCCTGAATTGGGAATGGAGCTGGATGAACCGAGTGAAGGGGGGCAGCTCATCGTAAATCTACGTGCGGAGGCTGATCCGGCAACCTTGATGGAAGCTGTGAAAGCTGGGCTTGCTGAGACTTGTACCCAGTTCCCGACTTTGATCGCTAAGCTGGAGCATGAAGAGCATTTCCGCCCAGGGAAACCGACACCAACGCACCGAGATGGTGAGCTTGTTCAGGAGGTGAAAGGTGGCTGTGTCCCTGGGGCTGGCTGCTGTTAATCAAGGGATATTAGAGCAGCTCGCTGGTTTGTTTTCCTCGGTTGATTCTTTTCTTTGTTAGGTTGCCTGATCTCGTCTGGCGGTGATAATGCGGGATGAAGGCGTCAACCATGCTTCTGATCCTGCTCACGATCACCACCGCCGCGTGGAGCCAGGGCACGACTCTTTACTCTATCGGAGAGCCGACGGATGAAGAGCAACTCTACTTGGAGATGATCAACCGGGCACGTGCAAACCCGACTGCTGAGGGCGTGCGCATGGCTACCACCACGGATCCAGACGTGGTGAATGCACTTCAGTTTCACGGGGTGGATCTGGTGCTTATGCAATCGGAATTTGCGGCCATTCAGGCAGGTCAGCCTTTGGCGTTGAATGCGAAACTGACGACCATGGCACGAGGGCACAATGCGGACATGTTTACACATGCTTTTCAAGGTCACGAGAGTTTCAATGGTGATCATCTTGCTGAGCGCGTGGCTGCGGTGAATTACTCCTTTTCTTCCCTGGGGGAGAATGTGTTTTCCTATGCGGATTCTGTGTTTCAGGGCCATGCTGGATTCCAGGTGGACTGGGGTTCCGTAGAGGGGGAGCCACCTGATACGGATGGTATGCAGGAGGGACGTGGACACCGAACGAACATTCACGGAGATTACCGTGAAGTGGGGATCGGTGTTATTCTAGGAACCAATACGGTGGGAAGTAATACCGTGGGGCCACAGTTAGTAACGCAGAACTTCGGAACGCCTTCTGCAAGTTCTGCCTTCGTCACAGGAGTCGCGTACTACGACTTAAACGGGAATAACTTTTATGATTTGGGGGAAGGGATTGGCGGCCTAACCGTGAATGTAGCGGGTTCATCCTTTCATGCCGTGACGGCAAACTCGGGTGGCTTTACCGTTCCTATCCCGACTAGCAGCACGACGCGTGCAGTGACCTTTGCCGGACTTGGACTGAATGGCGGTGGAGATGTCGTCATTTCAGGGGGTAAGAATGTGAAGGTGGATTTTAAACCTGCATTTACGCCTTTGGCACTGAACGGTCCTACGGTGGTGAATAATGGCGGTACCTCATCCTTTTCCTTTCCCGCTATTGGCGGAGCAACAAGTTACGAATGGCAGGCGCTGAAAATCGGAGATGTGCCAGATGATGGGGCAGAAAATTTTGACCGAGTGACCGCGACCACGACGGAGACCTATGCTCCTTTATCAACAACGGTGAAGCATTCAGGGGCGGCAGCCTATCATTTAGTGCATCCTATTGGAGCTTACAGTTCGGAGATTCTAACTTACGATGATAGCTTTCAAGTTCAGCCGGGAGCCAGTCTCTCCTTCCGTAGCCGATTGAGAGCCGCCTCGACTTTTGAATATGCCTTGGTTCAGGTGTCGGTTGATGACGGGATCAACTGGGTGGATGTTTATTCACAGGCGGGCGTGACGCCATCAGGCCAGTCAGCTCTTCCT
>JAOZVT010001020.1 GCA_025869455.1 Prosthecobacter sp. | reverse complement strand
CCAGGGCCTGCAAGGCCTGCATCAGTGCAGTGCCGCGCCTTGCTCCGAGCGGGTGAATGATCAGGTCGCCCGCTTCATTGCGCGAAATGCTGACCTGGTCGGTGTCCAGCCGGAACTCGGCCGGAATACGCACCGCCTGGCTGTTGCCGTTGTTGAATACCCGTGTGGTCAGTGTTTCCATGGATACCTCGTGTATGTACGCCTGAGTGTGTATGTTAAGGGGCGTGACCGGGTTCGGCAAGTCCGAGGGGAGACCTCAGGGTCTGTGCCCAATGCTTCATTCTGACCGAAGTGCTGCAGTGCTTCGGCAGCCAGCGGGATTTCGATCAGGCGTGGAAGCTGCTGACAGGGCTGGACGCTGTCGACATCGGCGGTCAGGACATTGCAATACAGGCGGCGCGCAACTCCCGCGCGCTGCGCGAGCGCGGCATCACGATCCGCACGACAATAGACACGCCACCCAAGTGTTATCGAAACGGGAACTTTACATCGCTGACTGAGTGTCGTACAATGTTCCCAAAAGTGGAACTTTAAGAGATATGAGACTTCTTGGACGCGATCGACTCCGTGTGCTCTTCGGTACGGACGAGTTGATAGATGCTTGGGTGCGAAGTTGGGTGTCGGAGTTGTGCACCGCAAATTGGAAGAGTGCTGAAGATGTGTTGCGACAATTTCCCCGGGCCCGCGAGATCGAGGGAGATACCTTCGAATTTCCGATATCTGAAAATAGACAATGCATCCACGTCTTAATGACATTTACTCACGGCATTGCACTTGTTATCGCCATAGAAGATATTAGTTAATGGAAATGGACGCTAAAGTAATACGCACTGAGGAGCAATATCAGGAGTATCTCAAGGAGATACATCGAATTATTTCAACTACACTTAAAAAGGGGGCTGAGGAAACTGAGAAATTGGAGTTGCTCTCAATTTTGGTAGATGCGTTTGAGAAAAGAAAGTATCCAATAGAAGCTCCTGACCCGATTTCGGCTATACAATTTAGAATGCAAGAGCAGGGTTTAAAACAGGCTGATCTTGTGCCGTACTTCGGTACTAGAAGTCGTGTATCGGAAGTTTTGGCCGGGAAGCGACCTCTTACAGTAAATATGATTCGTGCCTTATCGACGGGGCTGGGTATATCTGCCGAAACTCTTATTGGTACGGAGTCAGGAGGCCAAAGGACGACGGGTCATGAAGAGGTTGACTGGGGCCGTTTCCCGGTCAAGGAAATGCTTGCTAGAGGATGGTTTAGGAAAGCTGCGAATAAGGCGGCGTTATCCACTGAAGAGCTCGTACGTGGGTTTATTGGTGACGTGGGGATAGAGTTTGGAAATGCGGAGTTTCGGCGAAGCATTGGTGGGGATGCATATTCGCCTGTCACCAAGTATGCACTTTGTGCATGGACTGCCCGGGTAATTGAGAAGGCGCGAGAGAAGAAGTCCAGCCTGGGATCCTATGATCGAAACCAATTCTCAATAGGCTTCATGCGGGAGTTGGCTCAACTCAGTTGGTTTGAGCGCGGCCCATCTCTAGCAGTTGAGTTTCTGCAAAAACAAGGAATAGCTGTTGTTGTCGAACGACACTTGAAAGGAACGCTCTTGGATGGGGCAGCGTTGCAAGACGAAAACGGTACGCCAATAATCGGGCTCACCCTGCGATTTGATCGGCTGGATAATTTTTGGTTTACGCTGCTCCATGAAGTGGCGCACCTTTGGAAACATGTGAATAACGAGGAAACATTTTTGGATAATCTCGATGCGTCTTCAAGTGATAGGCGAGAGTTAGAGGCTAATAGGATTGCTAAAGAGGCTCTAATACCGCAGGTTGCTTGGAAGCGAAGTGATGCATACTTAAATCCAACGAGCTCTAATATTGATAAGTTGTCAAGGGATCTGAAGATTCATCCCGCCATAATCGCGGGGAGGGTTCGCAAAGACCGTGGTGATTACACTATTTTTACCGACTTGATTGGTCTTGGACAGGTACAGAAGCACTTTGCTTTTTCTGAAGATGAGGTATGAAATGGAAATTCTATATGTTCCTATAATGGCAGCAAAAAAAGGTGAGTTTGATGCGTTAAAGAACTTGCCGAGTTCTATTGTGGAGAGAGTTCTTCCTCTCCTCGAGTTGCCTGTTAAGAGTGATCGTAAGACGGTGGAAGAGTCGATCGTTAGTACGGCTGTTCAAGTAGGGAAGGTCTGGGGAAAGAGGCGGGCGTTCCTAGATATATCGAAGTGGAGTGCTGGCGCTCGAACTGAAAATGGGGTGCATGTGTTTGAGTTCGCCATCGCTCAGTTCGCTAGAAACAATGTAGCGGTTAGCCCCGTTGTTGGGTACGATCGTTGGGGCGATCCGGTTTACAGGCAGGCACTTGTGAATATTCGTACTATTCATTCAATTACGCCTTGCCTCCGCCTTGATCGAGAGGCGATTCAAGATGACATGCTTGATCCTGATTATTTTCAAGAGAGGATTGCTGATATACTTAATGTGCTAAATTTAGGGGCAGAAAATTTTTTCGTTGTGCTCGATCATGGAGATGTCTCTAATTCCGCGGTTCCGGATTTGATTGAAGCTACCGAGAATGCGATTGGCGTTTTACGTCGATTGGGATTTGGTGTTGTTATTGTTGCAGGCGGTTCGATGCCGTCGAGTATTGACAAGGCTGTAGGTTGCCGTGATGAAGTTGGCTGTATTCATAGAGTTGAGATGCTTGCGTGGAAGGCGATTTTCTCGCAGAGTGCGGACTGTTCCATTGTTTTCGGTGACTATACCATTCGTAGTCCGCATGCTGCCGATGGCGTAATTGCGCCTGATGCCAATGCAAAAATTCGTTATACAATCGAAAATCAGTACTTCGTTGTTCGTGGTCATTCAAAGAAATTGGACTCTCTAGGTGCCCAGCATCAAGTTCTTGCACGAAAATTGATCGCCTCAGCGCATTATATGCAGCCCTCGTTTAGTTGGGCTGATTCTGAGTTGTTTAATTGTAGTCTTGGCGCAAAAACAATCGGCAGTGCGACTACGATGATCTCGATTGATGGAAATCACCATATCTGTGCGATCGTGGTTGAGGTTTTTGAGTATCAACAGAGAGTTTTCCAAAGTGCCCGTGCGTCTGTATAAGCGGAGCGGTGAATCGAGTTATTTTTCGCTTGATTTCGGAACGTCTGACGCTTTGATTGTAGGGGTTTTTCTCTGCTTGCTTTTTTTTGCGTCATTTGTTCGGCTGGGTGTTTCAATATTGAGGCCGCATGCCGTCCCGGGTCATGCGGCCTCAATATGACCAGCGCCTGCGGCGCCGGTCAAGCACTTCGCATC
>JAOZVT010001019.1 GCA_025869455.1 Prosthecobacter sp. | reverse complement strand
GACTGTGCAAACCACTTTCTTCCTTTGGTATTCATCATTCCGTGATGGCATCCGGTCTATTTCTGAGTAAGCACTCAGGCCTCTCTTTTTTGTTTTCCTATCTATGGCTGGCTTTTTTAAATCTCTCCTGCAACGCTTTACCAAACCTGATATTGATTGGGATGACCTGGAGGCGGCGCTGATAGCTGGGGATCTGGGGCCGAAGCTGAGTCTGCAAATCGTGGATGATCTGAAGGATCAAGGCCGTAAGCTGCATGGGGTGGATATTGTCCAGGTGACGCGTGAGCATGTGCGGAAGATCCTCCCGGAAGCGGTGAATCCGCTGACGAAGTTGGAAGGCAAGCCAAAGGTGGTTTTGGTGATCGGCGTGAATGGGACAGGAAAAACCACCTCCACGGCTAAACTGGCGAACCTGCTTCATAAGTCGGGTCACAAGGTGGTCTTAGCGGCGGCGGATACCTTTCGTGCCGCAGCGGTGGAGCAGCTAGAAGTCTGGTCGCAACGGCTGAATATCCCGATGGTGAAGGGGCCACCCAATGGTGATCCTGCTTCGGTTTGTTTTGAAGCCTATGATTTGGCCTGCAAGAATGGGGCGGATTTCCTCCTGTGTGACACCGCGGGGCGGCTACACAATAAGCACAACTTGATGGAGGAACTGAAGAAGATTCACCGCATCCTGGGGCGTAAGGATAGCAGCTCTCCGCATGAGGTGTTGCTGGTGGTGGATGCCACTACGGGCGCCAACGCGCTGCAACAGGCGCGCGAATTCAATAAGATCATCCCCATCACTGGAGTCATCGTCACCAAGCTGGATGGCAGTGGCAAAGGTGGTGTTTTAGTGGCCATTCAGCAGGAACTGAAGGTGCCTACTCGTTACATTGGGTTAGGCGAAAAAGTGGAGGAATTTCAATTGTTTGATAGCAAACGCTTCGTGGAGGAACTGCTATGAGTTTGGAACTACCCCAAATCATTGATACCGCCTCTGACGAGCATTTCATGAGAGAGGCTCTGCGCATGGCCAGGAAGGCTGGGCGTCAGGACGAAGTGCCCATCGGCGCGGTGATCGTCCATCAAGGGAACATCATTGGCCGTGCCTGGAATCAGGTGGAAACGCTCAAAGATGCGACGGCGCATGCCGAGATGCTGGCACTGACTCAGGCGGAAAGCGCCATGGAGGATTGGCGCTTATCAGAATGTGATCTCTATGTGACGAAGGAGCCTTGCCCCATGTGTGCGGGGGCCATCATGCACTGTCGTATTCGGCGTGTGATCTTTGGCTGTGGTGATCCGAAAGGCGGCGCAGCGGGTGGGTTCTGGAATCTTCTGCAAGCTCCAAATCTAAACCACCGCAGTGAGATCACCCCGGAAGTTTTGGCAGAAGAAAGCGTGGCTCTTTTAAAGGCCTTTTTTGCCGAGGCTAGAAAGCGCAAAGCAGAGGGACTCATTCATACAAAAGGACTGTCCAGTCAGCCTCCGAGTACGGATGGTGCCATCTTTGATGGACCTTAGTTGATTGCGAAAAGGGTCCTACTTGGCCTCCATTTCTTGCAACCGCCACCACGCGGATTCGACTGGGAAGAACTGGGAGAGATGCGCTTTATCAAACTGGTAATGCGTGATGACTTTTTCGATGGCGCTGCGCTGGCTCTGCACGTAGTCGCGGTCAGGACAGAGCGTGACAACCCAGGCGGCGAAGCAAGGCTCACGCAGATAGTTTTTTTCTATGTGCAGGCGTGGGGAATCTTGGCCTTGGAGTCGTAGTCCGGCTTTAGCCACATCTACGGCATCTTGCTCGCTGAGTTGGGGTTTCCAGGCGGCATTCATGACGCGCCAGTCGATGCTGAATCTCTCTGTGCCGTGGACATCAAATTTCTCGATGAGGGGTAGGCTTTGAGCCGAGAGTTCCGCGCTGTGTAAAAGGCCTTCGGCGTAAATGGCATGGAGGGCTGGGTCTTTTTCCATTTCCCAAAGGGCGCGCAGACAGATCACGCCTTCACTACCAGTCCAGGAGTGACGTGGGCCTTGGCCTGGGTCGAAGACCATACCCTCGCGACAGAAGTCAATGCGCGGACGTTCGCCTTTGCCAACCTTTTCGTTAGCCGCTGCAAGGTAGCGTTGCTGCCAGGACTCATCCCCCGTGAGTTGATGCATGGCCTTCATGACAAAAAGCAGACGAGGCACGCCTTCCCAAGTGGGCTTGGCAAAATCACCCCGGTATTTGGAGGGCGGCCCGTCGGTGGGCATTTTCCAGCCGGTTTGATCTAAGATGGTGATCTGTTCGACAAAGGCGGCAGTGAGTTGTGTCTTTTCTTCGGGAGTGGCCAGGCCATCCGTGATGTAACGCCAGATGCCATACAGCCAGGGCGTGGTCTGATCATTCGATCCCATGGGGTAGGTGGACTTGCCATCGGTGGCGATTCCTCGCGCGATGAAGCCAGGTGTTTTGCCGATGGTGGATACGAGTAAGAGGCCGTCAATCAGACGACGTGCCTTGGCGCGGATGGCCTCGTCTCGGGTGAGCTTCCAACGCGTGCAGAGAGCATCGAGATAGAGTCCATTGAACATGGGCCCGTCTTCATTGGGCACGCCCCAACTGAGGGCGCTAGGCTTGAGTTCTTTGCAGTCTTCAGCCGTTGGGCGGATGATTTTACCGTCAAGGTCGGTGTAATCCAGGACGAGATTGTGCTCATCCACGAAGCGTTTCCAGATTTCATCGTGGGCCTTTTGCGCTGCCTGAGCAGGTGTGTCTGCTTGGAGGCAGGCTAGGTGGCCCGTGAAAATGCAGGAGGCGATGAGAAGAGTACGCGAAAGCATGGCAAGGAGAATTCAGATCAAACGCTGCGAGTGAGTGAGATCTATGAAAGGAATATTCGGCGACAGTCGAGCGTCGTGACTTCTGGGCCTAACAGGGAATGTGTTTTAAGTAAGGTCGATGATGACTTTGCCTGAGCGGCCACCTTCTTGGGCACGCAGGATAGCACGGCGGTACTCAGCCATAGGAATGACTTCATCCACAGCGGTGTGCAGTTCTCCATGAGTGATCATTTTAGCAAGTGGGTCCAGGACTTCGAAAAGCTCAATGCTGCTGGCTTCTTCAAACCAACGGGTGATCCAGAGTCCTTCCAGGCGCAGATTTTTGAAGATCAAAAACTTGTTAGGCACTTTCAGGCTGCGACGGCTCATGGCTCCATAAGTCACGAGAGTTCCTTTGGGGGAAAGGAGATCCATGAGGCGGATGGCGCTGTCTCCTCCGACGGCATTGGTGGCGAGGTGGAGGTGATGACCTTCGAGGATGCCTTTGGCCGTGGCGAATCCACTTTCATCAT
>JAOZVT010001018.1 GCA_025869455.1 Prosthecobacter sp. | reverse complement strand
CGCATCCGCCTCCCCCAGCGCCGCCCACTGGTCCAGGCAGAGCAGCGCCATGTGTACTTTGGTTGCGGAAAGAGATCCTGATGGCCGCAAAGAAGTGACCGCTTCACGCAGAATCTGACGCGCACGCTGATCCTGCCCCGCAAAATGAAAAATCATCGCCGTACGCACCGCCACTTGCCGCTCATCTGCCCCTAAAAACTGCTGAACACGAACGGCTCGATCTTGATCATCCATCTCTTCAGGACGCGCCTTCAGGCAGTTTAAACTTCGTGTCAGCGGCAAATAATGCTGATTGAGCAACAATCGATCTGCCGTCGGGATTCCGGTTTGGACAATCTCTGGGGGATTACTGGAAGTCAGCAGATCAAACCAAGCATTGGCGGTCTCCATATTCCCTTGAGTCAAGTAACTGCGCCACAGTTGAAACATCGCCAGACTTTTCCACGGCTGCTCAGCACCTCTCGCCACATCTTCCCAGGCAGCACATGCCTCAGAAGACTTCTGTAAGGTTTCCTGGCAGGCGGCATATTTGTATAAACACTCCGTCTTAATATCCCCACGATTCAGGTACTTTTCATAAATCGCCAGAGCTTCTTCCGCCTTACCAGAACTGACCAAATCATCGGCTTTGGCAAGCGTCGATTCAGATGTCAAACGTGTGCGTTGACGCAAATCTAGGCGTGTTAATGGGGCCTCTATCGGTATCAGAAGACTGAACCGACAATCGGGCAGTGGCCGTGCCGACTCAAAAACACTGGAATAACGCAATGGCTCCAGTCCATTCACAGACATCGATAATTCCCCATTCTCATACTGGCAACGAATGCTCAAATGCTCACTGAGACGGACACTTTGAGGCAAGATCTCATAAACCAGGGGTGTCGTTTCTGACATGATGACCATGACGGGGCCATTCTCAGGATTACTGAAATGAGGCTCATACAGCGCAAAACGATCCGCCTTCAAAACATAGAATCGAAGGTCCCGCTGGCCCGAAGGGATCAAGCTAATCCCACAAGCTTTCGCCTTCTGCCAGGTGGCACTAAATTCGGCTTCCACCGCAACGGCTCCTTCAAGCTTCAGTTTGCTAAAGATAGAGCTCCAAGTTTGATCCTCCTTCGGCGGCACCGCGCCCAGCGCCCCATCTTTTAATGCCCAGCCTGCGGGGCGAAATATTTCCTCTGCCGTCGCTTGCATCATGGGTGTGGTTAGACTTGTCACGGTTAACCAGGTCGCCTCTCGTGAACGCCAGCGTTCCCAAAGCCGGGAAACCTCGGGATGTTTCTGCTCATCCAAAAACTGGATGAGCTTCTTTACTTGGCCATGCTCTTCATTCGACAGACGCGGAGCCTCCAGCATCGCATTCACTGCACGCTGCGTTCGCTTGATAGTATCTGCAATTAAATGCCGCTCCAAGACCGTGTCCACCTGGTGCATTTGATTGAGCAGACGGATCGTTTCAGCCAGGCACTCAGGTGTCCACTCCGTTTCTGTTAATTCACGATTGATTTGTGAAAGCAGCGCCGCTTTCCCCTTGCTCCACTGCATGCGATTCACGGACCACCCTGCAAACAACACCGCTGCTAAGGCCACACTTATGGCTCCTGTTAACCAGGGATAACGTCTCAAATGCCAATAGGCGAGTTCCAGAAAATCAGGATTCTTCGCTCGAACAGGCCGCCCGTCTAAAAAACGCTCCAGATCTTCCGCCAGAGACAACCCATTCGCATAGCGTTCCTCCGGCCTCCGTTGCATGGCTCTCCAACAGATAGCATCCAATTCCCGCCGAACCGTTTTCACCACAGACCTCAGCCGTGGCGGTAGATGATCCTGATGCAGGCGTGAGATGATTTGAGAAGCCAATCCTTCACGTGGTAAGCGCCCCGACAGAAGCTCAAAGAGAATCACCCCACAGGCATGCACATCCGTCGCTGGAGAAGGCTCTCCCAAGCTGGGTTCCACCTGCTCAGGGGCCAAATAGGCGACTGTACCCGCTAGTTCCCCCAGTTGGGTCAGTCGGATGTCTTGCTGCCAGGCAATATGCTGCGCCAAGCCAAAATCCAGCAGCACAGGCTCATCTCCCTGCACCACCAAAATATTCCCAGGCTTCAAATCCCGATGCGTGATGCCTGAAGCATGCGCTACCCCCACTGCCCGCGCTATCTTTGCCACCATGCTAGCTATTTCAGCGGGCTTTCTTGGTTTCTCCTGCGCCCATTTTTGCAAAGGCACCCCGTCAATAAAATCCATCACCAGCCAAGCCAACTCACCCCCGCAGCCAAAATCATGCACGGGTACAATATTTGGATGACGCAGCCGCGCCAAAAGCGTGGCCTCATTTTGAAAGCGCGCCTGAGCCACCGGATCACAATTTTGCTGAGGGGAGAGAAATTTAATGGCCGCCCAGCGCTGCAATTCACGATGCCACGCCTTGTAAATCACCCCCATGCCTCCCGCCCCTAAAAATTCCCATTGATCATACTGCGGAAGCAACTGCGTCATCACTGCCTCAGGAATCAAAGACGGGCGCTGCCAGTTCAGACTCGTCTGCGGAAATCTGCCTAATTCCATCTCCACAATGGCCTGAAATGAAGGTATGCCATCTTCGTTTGAATGGGGAGATTCCAAGCTCATTTTGTTTTGAGAAGGTGTATCTCTTCCCTCTTAGCAGAAAAGCTGTACCTATCGACTATCAAATAGCTATTTATACATGTAATAGCGTCTTTTTTTTAATTCTCTCGATGTCCATTTTGTCTGCTGGCGACGGTTTTCCTGAAACGAGCATCACGCTTGTGGGAAGACTACGCAGTACGGATGCTGCACTCAGGACCGAAGCTATCCGATTGGTCGCTAGGCGGTATTGGCTGCCCCTTTATGATTTTTCACGGCGCACAGGCTTGTGTGAATATGCCGCTGCGGACGCAGTACAAGATTTCTTCCAGCACATTCTCACCAATTCGGATGGATTTGCTACCTACGATGGACAACAGGGCCGATTGCGCACCTGGATCATTACGATCTATCGTCACCGCCTATCCAGCAGCCTTTCGCGCCAGCAGGCCCAGATCAGAGGCGGCGGGATGGAGCATATCCCCTTGGACTTCGTCCTGGCAGAATCACACTACCTGGAACATGCCAGCGAGGACAAAGACAACCCTGAGAAAGCTTTTGACCGCTCCTTCGCACGCCAGCTTTGGCAGCAGGTCCTGGGCACCTTGCGTTGTTCCTACACCTATCGCAATCGCCTCCAAGTCTATGAAACCCTGCACCCACTGATTCTCAGCGAGGTGAAGGATCAGCCTTATAGCTCCGCTGAACTGGCCAAAAT
>JAOZVT010001017.1 GCA_025869455.1 Prosthecobacter sp. | reverse complement strand
ATGGGCGATGCGGCTTCTGCGAAAAAAGGCTATCAGTTATATGGCCTCATTCATCAGGCCCCAGAGCTGACACTTTTCATTAAAATGACCGGGCCGAAGGAACTCTTGGAGAAGAATAGCGCTGCTTTTGATGCCTTCTGCCAGTCCGTAGATTTCCGTAAACGCGCGGAGAAGATCCCTTCACACTGATCTGAGCCCTTCGTTCTGCATCGTCACTTTTTCTTTTCTACATCGTGTCTTCCCTCTCTTCCATTTTCTCGCGCATCGTCGCTTTTTTAAGTTCCTTCGGTCTGGCTGCCGTGGTTCTGGTGTTGCTTCTCATCCTGACTTTCCTGGGCACCTTAGAGCAGGCCGAGTACGGCTTGGTCGCCAGTCAGGCGCGCTACTTTGAATCCGTGTTTGTTGACCGCATCGACGTCGGCGCTTGCTGGCGCGCGTTGGCTTTTGATCACTACTGGGACATTGGGAATGTTGTCCTTCCCGTGAACATTCTTCCCGGTGGCTACACCTTGATGGCGATCCTTTTCGTCAACATGTTCATTGGTGGCCTTTTGCGTATTCGCAAGTCTCCGCGTACGATCGGGGTGGTGATTTCACACTTCGCCATTCTTTTCATGATCGCCTCGGGCGCAGTGACCTATCACTTTGCCAAAGATGGCATTCTTAATCTCGCAGAAGGACAGACAAACGATGAGTTCCAGAGCTTTCATGAGCGCGTCGTTGAGATTGAAAAGGTAAAGCCGGAAGGGGAAAAGCGTACCGCTTGGGTCATTGATCAGCGGATGTTTGCGGATCTCACCAATGGCGCGGATCATGGCAAGGCACGCACCTTTACAAATGCCGAGTTGCCGTTTGATCTCACCATCACCAACTGGAAACAGCATGCCGAACCAAAGCGTGATAAGAGCGGCGAACGCACGGATGCCGTGGATGGATACTATATCCAAGGTCTGTCGAAGATAGACCCAATGAATAGCCAATTGATGGCTGATGAGGCGTTATCCCAGGCTTGCATCGCCATCGTAAAGAATAAGAAAACGGGGGCTGAGCAAAAGGGTATCCTCTGGGAGTTTGCGGCGGCTCCCTGGACCGCCACGGTGGATGGCCAAAAGTACGTCATCAATTTAGCTCGTCGCAGTTATCGCCTGCCGTTCGCGATTCGTCTGGATCACACAGAGCAGGAAAAGCATCCTGGTACAGAGCGGGCGCGTCGTTTCACCAGCAAGGTGACCAAGCTGCACGGTGCACGCGAAGAAAAACGTGTGGTGACCATGAACGAACCTGTGCGTGGTGAAGGCTACGCGATTTTTCAATCCAGCTTCGATGACGGCACTGGCGGTGGTTCCAAGCGCTCCGGTTTCCAGGTGGTGGAAAATCCCTCAGATCACTGGCCTCTCATTTCCTGCATCATCGTCTCGATCGGTCTTCTCATTCATTTCATGATGATGCTCTCCCGCGCCATGAAATGGAATCCATGGATCTCTGTCACCTCGACTTTGTTGTTCGTTTCCTCGGGCTTAATCATCGCTTACTGGAAGCTCTAAATCTTTGTCCCCCCTGAATGCGTATGTCCTCTTTCCATTCTTTTCGTTTACTAATCACGACATCTCTGCTCGCCTTGGCGGGAGTGGTGTCCGCCAAAGAATTGCCGTCTTTGGATCTCTTTCGTGATCCTGAAATCACTAAGATTTTTGAATCGCTTCCGGTGCAAGAAAGCGGGCGCATCAAGCCGCTTCTAAAAGTCGCTAACATTCGTCTGCAAAGTTCGCGGGCACTCCAGAGCATCTACCTAACAGACAGTGGAGAGCCTTCAGGCAAGCCACTGCTCGATCCAGCGACTCAAAAGCCGTTGGTCGATGAGAAGGGGAAGGTTATCAAGCTGACCTCCGTTCAATGGATGCTCATGAGTTGGTTCCGCCCAGATATTGGGCGCATCGTGCCTTTGTTCAAAGTGGACAATTCATCCGCGGTGGCTGAACTGGGCCTGGATACACGTGGTAAGCGTGACCAATACACATTCCAAGAGATCGAACCTGCGCGTGAAGTGCTCATGGAAAAGATGAGCGAGTATCGCCAGATTCCGAGTAAAGAGCAGACACCTGAGCAGCGCATCATTGTCCAGTTGGCGGCCAAGTTTTTGGACTATGACATGATCATGGGGCACTTTGATTTCATCCGTGCTCCCGTGGGTGAGAACGCTGACAAATTGCCAGCAGACATTCCTCAGCCCCTGCGTCTTTCCAAGAGCCTGCCTGCTGTGGCTGCTGCGCTCACGGGTGGTGGCCCACCCATGCAGATTCCATGGTTCCGTGATTTTGCCCAGGCTGCGTTAGGTGCCATGATGAGCGGTAACCCAGAGGGGCAACTTCGCATTTTTCCGCCTTCGGATAAGATGGTCGAAGTCTGGTATGGTCCTGGTGAAATGATCTTCAGTGCGGTGAATGGCAGTGCCAAACCGAATGAAGAACAGCTCAAATGGTTGGAGCTTTATGAGGAGGTGTATTTAGCTCTTCCAGATGCCGCTAAATTCAAAGCAGCGTCGCAAGCATTGCTCGATAAAGTTCAAGCTGCCGCCAAAGAACGCGGTGAAGGGAAGTATGTGAATTTGGAAATCCAGTCCATCAAAGCGGACTACTTTTTCTATGCTCAGTGGCTCTTCCTGGTGGGGCTGATCTGCGTGGGACTGACTTGGATTTCCCCAGGCTCTAAGCTCAGCAAGGCCGCTAAAGCCTTGGCCTGGTCGTTTCTCATGATCGCTACCGGAATGGCGATTACGGGTGTCGTGGTGCGTTGTCTTATCATGCAGCGTCCTCCTATTTCGACGTTGTATGAGACCATTCTTTTCATTGGCTCCGCCTGTGCGCTCTTTGGTTTGGCTGCGGAATGGATTTCTAAGCGTGGGTTGGGTCTATTAGTCGCAGGTCTTGCTGGTGGCGGTTGTATGTTTTTGGCTATCCAATTTGATACCGCAGATGCTTCGGATAACCTTCAGCAGCTTCAGGCTGTCTTGATTACAAACTTTTGGTTATCCACCCATGTGCCGATCATCAATCTTGGCTACGCAGCCTGCATGGTCGCCGCCTTGGTTTCCATGATCTACTTTGTTCAGCGGATCTTTGGGGTCATCTCCACAGGCAGTCATGATGCTCGCTTCCTGACTCGCACTGCTTATGGCTTTGTTTGTTTTGGTCTGTTGCTCTCTCTGATAGGTACCGTGCTCGGCGGGATCTGGGCCAATTATAGCTGGGGACGTTTCTGGGGCTGGGATCCCAAGGAAAACGGTGCCTTGATGATTGTGCTCATGTGTTTGGTGATCCTTCATGCACGGCTTGG